>CAZXTT010000072.1:0-5061 GCA_964643775.1 uncultured Rhizobiaceae bacterium
CACGTCATGCGCGATCAGGTCAACCTCTACCTCGACCGCGCCCGCCGCGCCGCCACGGCAACGGCCCTCGGCGCGGTCACCGATGTCGAGGAGGTCGTTCACGCCATAGTGCGCACCTTGCGCCGCATCAGCCGCGACAGCCACATGGAGGTGGATCTCGACTGCCCCGGGAACTTGCGCTTCCGCGGCGAGAAGCAGGACCTGGAGGAAATAATCGGCAACCTGCTGGAAAATGCCTTCAAGTATGCCCGCGGCCGCATCCGTGTCTCCGGCCGCCTCGAACCCCCGGCATCCCGCCATGGCCGCCACTGGCTGATCATCAGCGTCGAGGACGACGGCCCCGGCCTGCCGGAGGAAGACTTCGAAAAGGCCCTCAAGCGCGGCCAGCGCCTCGACGAGACCCGCCCCGGCTCCGGGCTCGGCCTGTCCATAGTCAGCGAGACGGTGGCCATGTATCACGGCGAAGTGCGCCTTGAGCGCTCCTCCGGCCTCGGCGGCCTGCGCGTCGTCCTGCGCCTGCCCGCCGCCCGCGCCCGCCGCTAGAAATGCGTGGATGCCGGTTGCCGGAGGCCGGCCAGCCCCGGTCGTTTGCGCCGATGTTTACGATGACAGAACGGTAATATTGCCGCCCATTGCCTAGCTTGGGTGAATGAAATAGGCTGCCCGCCGCGAACCACGATGCTAAGGGTGCGCCCCGCCGGCCTTGCCGCCGGTCGGGCGAAACAAGCGAGGGAAGGCGCTCAATGGCGGGCAATGGCATGTTCTGGCTGGCCGGACTGGCTCTTTTGGCGGTTGTGCTGGTGGCGCTGGTCGTGCCCCTCATGCGCCGACCGCGCAAGGCGCTGGCGCGCGCCGAATACGATCTGGCCATCTACAAGGACCAGATGCGCGAACTGGAGGACGACATCGCCGCCGGCCTCATCTCCGGCGACGAGGCGGAAGCGGCGCGCAACGACATAGCCCGCCGCATACTGGCCGCCGCCGAGGCCCGCGACAAGGCCCGTCAGGAGTTGGACAAGTCGGAAAGCACCCGGGATCGCATCATTGGCCTGGTGGCGGGTCTGCTGTTGGTACCCGCCGTCGCCATCTCCCTCTACCTGTTCAAGGGCAGCCCCGGCCGCCCCGACATGCCCATCGCCTCCCGCCAGCAGCAACAGCAGCAACAGGCGGCTCATGGCAACGACATAGCCGCCCTCGTCAAGCGCGTCGAGGAGCGCCTGAAGGAGAAGCCCGACGATCTTGAAGGCTGGCAGGCCCTGGCCCCGGTATATGCCCGCATGGGCCGTTACACCAAGGCGGCGCTTGCCTACAGGAACATCATCCGCCTCTCCGGCAAGGCCGACGCCGACCTGTGGAACTCCTATGGCGAGGCTCTCACCTATGCCGCCCGCGGCAAGGTGGGCGAGCAGGCCCGCGCCGCCTTCCGCAAGGCCCTGAAGCTGGCCCCGGGCAACCCCATGAGCCGCTATTTCCTCGCCCAGGCGGCCCTGCAGGACGGCGACAGGCAAAAGGCCCTCGCCGAACTGAAAGGCCTGCTCAAGGATCTGCCGCCGAATTTCGCCGGCCGCCCCCTCATCGAGCGCCAGGTCGCCGATCTTGAGGGCAAGGGCAAGGAAGGCGAGGGGAAAGAAGGCAAGGGCGCGGAGGGCCAAAAGCCCGCCGCTTCCACCTCTGCTTCTTCCTCTTCTTCCTCCTCTTCCACCGCCGCCGGGCCATCCGCCGCCGGTGGCCCCACCGCCGAGCAGGTGCGCGAGCGCATGAAGCGCATGAAGGACGTGCCCCCCGAGGCCCGCCAGCAGATGATCCGCAACATGGTCGAGGGGCTGGAGGAGAAACTGGCGGAAAACCCCTCCGATCTCAACGGCTGGCTGCGCCTGGTAAAGGCCTGGAAGGTGCTGGGCGAAACCGGCAGGGCCAGGGCGGCGCTGGAAAAGGCGAAGGCCGCCATGAGCGACAACCCGGCGGCCGTCAAGGCGCTGGAAAAGATGGCGCGGAACCTGAAATGACGCTGAAAGGGAGAGCATAAGCGATGGCCATGACCCGCAAGCAGCAGCGCACCATGCTCATCATCGGCGCGGTGGCCTTCCTCGCCGTGGCCGCCGGCCTCATCCTCTATGCCCTGCGCGATACCATCGTCTTCTTCTACACCCCCTCCGAGCTGGCCGAGAAGAACGTCCAGCCCGGCACCCGCCTGCGCCTCGGCGGGCTGGTCGAGAAGGGCTCCATAAAGCACGGCGAGGACGGCGTCATCCACTTCGTCATCACCGACACCGCCAGGTCCATGCCCGTCGCCTACAAGGGCGTGCTGCCCGACCTGTTCAAGGAAGGCCAGGGCGTGGTCGCCGAGGGCGTGCTGCTGCCGTCGGGCGACTTCCGCGCCGACACCGTGCTGGCCAAGCACGACGAGAATTACATGCCGCGCGAGGTCGCCGACTCCCTGAAGAAACAGGGCCTGTGGAAGCACGGCGGCGAGGAGGGCCAGAACGGCAATAATGGCCAGGGCGGCGACAAGCCCGGCCAGAAAAACAGGGAGATGACCCAATGATCGTCGAACTGGGCCATTTCGCCCTCGTCCTCGCCCTCTCGGTGGCCATCTACCAGACCCTAGTGCCGCTTTACGGCGCATATGTCGGCAACCAGCGCCTGATGGGCGTCGCCGCCCCTGCCGCCGCCGTGCAGTTCCTGCTCGTCGCCGCTTCCTTCGCCGCCCTCACCTGGGCCTACGTGGTTTCCGACTTCTCGGTCATCAACGTCTGGGCCAATTCCCACACCACCAAGCCGCTGGCCTACAAGATCTCCGGCGTGTGGAGCAATCACGAGGGCTCCATGCTGCTGTGGGTGCTCATCCTCTCCCTCTTCGGGCTGGCCGTCGCCGTCTTCTCAGGCAACCTGCCGCTGTCGCTGAAGGCCCGCGTCATCGGCGTGCAGGGTTCCATATCCACTGCCTTCCTGCTGTTCATCGCCACCGTCTCCAACCCCTTCGAGCGCGTGCCGCTGGGGCGCGTGCCCATGGACGGGCGCGGCATCAACCCCATATTGCAAGATCCCGCCCTGGCCATGCATCCGCCGCTGCTCTATGCCGGATACGTGGGCTTCTCGGTGGCCTTCTCCTTCGCCTTGGCCGCCCTCATGGAGGGCAAGGTGGACGCCGCCTGGGCGCGCTGGGTGCGCCCGTGGACGTTGGCCGCATGGACGTTCCTCACCGCCGGCATAGCGCTCGGCTCGTGGTGGGCCTACTACGAGCTGGGCTGGGGCGGCTGGTGGTTCTGGGATCCGGTGGAGAACGCCTCCCTCATGCCCTGGCTGGCCGGCGTGGCGCTTTTGCATTCCGCCATCGTGGTGGAAAAGCGCAACACCCTGAAGATATGGACCATCCTGCTGGCCATCATCGCCTTCTCGCTGTCGCTCATCGGCACCTTCCTGGTGCGCTCCGGTGTGCTTTCCTCGGTTCACGCCTTCGCCGTCGATCCCGAGCGCGGCGTCTTCATCCTCATGATCCTGATGTTCTTCATCGGCGGCTCCTTCCTGCTTTACGCGGCCCGCGCCTCGTCGCTGCAAGGCGGCGGCTCCTTCGCCCCCGTGTCGCGCGAGGGCGCGCTGGTGCTCAACAACCTGCTCATGTCGGCGGCCACCGCCGCGGTGTTCATAGGCACCATCTTCCCGCTCGTCTATGAAGCCGCCACCGGCGGCGGCAAGATCACCGTCGGCCCGCCCTATTTCAACCTCACCTTCGGCCTGCTGATGATCCCGCTGCTCGCCCTCATTCCCGTGGGCCCCATGCTGAGCTGGAAGCGCGCCGACTACGTGAAGGCCATGAAGCGCCTCATGGTTTCGCTCATCGCCGCGGCGGTCGTCGTGCCGCTCGTCATCTTCATCGCCCGCGGCTCCGTGGCCGCCGCCCTCGGCATAGCGCTGGGCCTGTGGATAGTCATGGGCGCGCTGGAGGAGCTGGCCCGCCGCATCAAGCTGTTCTCCTCTTCTCCCGCCGCCTCCCTGCGCCGCCTGCTAAAGGTGCCGGGACAGGCCCTGGGCATGACCCTGGCGCATGCCGGAATGGGGCTGGTGGTGCTGGGCATAATCATCTCCTCCACCTGGAAGGAGGAGGTCATAACCTCCATGAAGCCCGGCGAGACGCTGAAGATCGCCGGCATGGAAATCCGCTTCGACGGCGAAAAGCGCGACAGCGGCCCCGACTACATCGCCGAGCAGGGCCATTTCACCATCCTCGCCGGGGGCTCCGGGATCGGCACCCTCATCTCCGAGAAGCGCTCCTTCATCCCCCGCGGCATGCCCACCACCGAGGTGGCGCTGGTGCATTACTTCTCCGGCGATCTCTACGTGGCCATAGGCGACCGCGACAAGAAGGGCCGCGTGGTGCGCGCCTATTTCCATCCCTTCATCTGGCTCATGTGGCTGGGCGGCATTTTCATGTTCACAGGCGGCATGGTGTCGCTGCTCGACCGCCGCTTCCGCGTCGGCGTCCCCCGCTCGACGCGCGATGCCCTGGCCCAGCCGGCGGAATAGGGAGGCAGGAACCATGCAAACCATGCAAACAATGCGCGAGAAGATCCCGCAACTCCTCATGGCCCTGCTCGTGGCGCTGCCCGTCATGCTGAGCGCGCCGCGGGCCTGGGCCGTCAACCCCGACGAAATGCTCGACGACCCCAAGCTCGAGGCGCGCGCCCGCCACATCTCCAAGGGCCTGCGCTGCGTCGTCTGCCAGAACGAGAACATCGACGAATCCAACGCCGACCTGGCCAAGGATATCCGCATCCTGCTGCGCGAGCGCCTCAAGGCCGGCGACACCGACGAACAGGCCGTCAACTACCTGGTCGAGCGCTACGGCGAGTTCGTCCTCCTCAAGCCCCGCTTCGCCCCCCACACCCTGCTGCTGTGGGCCGGGCCCTTCCTGGTCCTGCTCATCGGCCTGATAACCCTCTGGCGCCTGCGCGCCCGCGCCGCCACCGCCGGCCAGAAAACCGAGGCCGCCCTCTCCGACGAGGAGAAAAAACGCCTCGAGGAACTGCTCAAGGACAAGGAGTAGGGCAGGGGGGTGGAAGA
>CAZXTT010000073.1:0-12129 GCA_964643775.1 uncultured Rhizobiaceae bacterium
GGCGACGCTGGAGAAGCTGCTGGGGGCCGGTGGGGACGGGCGCTTTTCGCCGCTGGCCGACCTGTTGCGGGTGGACAAGGGCTACGAGGCGGCGCTGGCGGCGGCGCTCGGCGACGAGCTGGAAGCGCCGCTCGACGAGGACGCGCCCATTCACTGGCGCGGCCTGCCGCCGCTCGAGGAAAACGCTCCGCTGCCGCGAGGGGCGCGGCCCTTGAGCGAGGTCATCGAGGGGCCGGCGGAGTTGGCGCGGCGCATGGCCCACGTGGGGCTGGTGGACAGCGCGGAGGAAGGAGCGCGGCTGCAAGAGCGGCTTAGGCCCGGCCAGCGGCTGGTGACGAAATCCGGCGACCTGTGGCGCTGGGACGGTTTCACGGCTGCCGCCTCGGCGCCGACGGCGGCGGCAAGGCGGATGAGCGAGCGCAACCGCCTCGACGAGTTGCGCGCGGCGCTGGAGGATGCGCGGGCGCGGGCCGGGGAAGCGGAAAAGGCCTTCCGCAAGGCGCGCGAGGAAAGGCAGGCCAGGGAGCAGGCGCTCGGCGAGGCGCGGCGGCGGCGAGGCGCGGCGGCGGCGGCGCTGGAGGAAGCGCGGCGCGAACTGACGAACATGGAGCGCGGGCTGGAGGAGGTCATGCGCAGGCTCGCCGCCCTGCGCGAGGCGGAAAGCCGCGTAAGGGCCGCGCGCGGCGAGGCGCTGGCGGCCCGCGAGCAGGCGGCGAAGGAGCTTGCCGGGCTGCCCGCCGATGACGGCTTGCGGGCGGAGCTGGAGAAGGCGCGCGGCGAGCTGGAGAAGCGGCGCGAGGCATACGCCGAGGCGCGGGCGCGCCACGACGGCCTGCAACGGGAGGCCGGGATGCGGGCGGCGCGGCTCAAGTCCATCGAGGAAGAAAGCGCCCAGTGGCGCGGGCGCATGGAGCGGGCCGAAAAGCGCATCGAGGAGCTGGAGGCACGGCGCGAGGAACTGCGCAAGGAGCGGGAGCGCCTGTCGGCGGCACCGCGCGAGCTGGAGCGGCAGCGGGTGAAGCTGATGAACTCCATGGCCGAGGCGGAGGCGCAAAAGGCGAAGGCCGCCGACGCCCTGGCCGAGGCCGAGCAGGCGATGAGCGGGCTGGAAAACGACTGGCGCGAGGCGGAAAGGCAGGCGGCGGGCGCGCGCGAGGAGGCGGCGCGGCTGGAGGCGCGCATGGAGGCCGCCGGCGAGCGGCTGGCCGAGATAACGGCGAAGATCATCGAGCGCATGGAGTGCCAGCCGGAGGAGCTGCCGCGGAAGGCCGGGCTCGACACGGACCGGTTGCCGGCGAAGGAGGAGATAGACCGGCAACTGATGAAGGCGCTGGACGCCCGCGAGCGGCTGGGGGCGGTGAACCTGCGGGCCGAGGAAGAGAAGCGCCAGGTGGAGGAGGAGCTGGCGAGGCTCACCGGCGAGCGCGACGACGTGGTCAAGGCCATAGGCAAGCTGCGCTCGGCCATAGCCAGCCTCAACCGCGAGGGCCGCAGGAGGCTGCTGGAGGCATTCGACCGGGTGAACGAGTATTTCGCCGCCCTGTTCACCACCCTGTTCGGCGGCGGGCGGGCGCACCTGGAGCTGATAGAGGACGACGACCCGTTGCAGGCGGGGCTGGAGATCTTCGCCCAGCCGCCGGGCAAGCGGCTGCAGACCCTGTCGCTGCTGTCGGGCGGCGAACAGACGCTGACGGCGCTGGCGCTGATCTTCGCCGTGTTCCTCACCAACCCGTCGCCCATTTGCGTGCTCGACGAGGTGGACGCGCCGCTGGACGAGCACAACGTGGAGCGTTTCTGCACCCTGCTGGCGGACATGCTGAAGCGCACCGACACCGATTTCCTCATCATCACCCACCACCCGATCACCATGGCGCGCATGGACAGGCTGTTCGGCGTCACCATGATGGAGCCGGGCGTGTCGAGGCTGGTTTCGGTCGACCTGCAAACCGCCGAGCGGATGCGCGAGGCTTCCTGAGCTGAAAGGCCACGGGGATGAACGCAAGGACGCCGCCGGAGCGCGGCGATCTCGACAAGCTGGAGGCGAAGCTGGCGCGGCACGAGGCGAAAAAGGCCCGCGAGCGGCGCGAAAGGAGGGCCAGGGCCGCCTCGCCTTACGGCTTCGGCTTGCGGCTGGTGACGGAGCTGGTGGCCGGGGTGGCGGCGGGATTCCTTGCCGGATGGGGCCTCGACGAATGGCTCGGCAGCTCGCCGTGGATGGTCCTGCTGCTCACCCCGCTGGGCATGGCGGCGGGCATACTCAACGTGGTGCGGGCGGCGCGCTCGGCGGAGGGGGAGCGTCACATGGACGCGATAGCGGCGCGGGGCGAAAATGATAGTGAAAAGTGACGCGGTATAGACGTATAGATAAATGGATTTTAGGCCATTGCGCTTGTATCGTGACGGCTGTAAATAGGCTTGCTAATTGACTTATGTCACATGCGCGCCGCCGTGGTGGTGGCGCTCGTGCCAAGGGGTTGACGAAACATGTCGGCAGAGGCGGCGCAGCACGGAGCGGAAGCCGGGGGCGGGCTGGCGCTCGACCCGATGCACCAGTTCGAGATCCATCGCATCATTCCGCTGAAGTTCGGCGGGCTGGACTTGTCGTTCACCAACTCCACCCTGTGGATGTTCATCGTGCTGGCGGTGGCGGCGCTGTTCCTGCTGCTCGGCGGCAACCGGCTCATCCCGTCGCGCTGGCAGTCGGTGAAGGAGCTGACTTACGAGTTCGTGGCCGGGATGATGCGCGACATACTGGGGGATTCGGGGCGCGCCTTCTTTCCCTTCGTCTTCACCCTGTTCATGTTCATACTGGTGGCCAACATGCTGGGCATGGTGCCCTACTCGTTCACCGTGACCAGCCACATCATCGTCACCTTCGCGCTGGCGCTGTTCGTCTTCGTGCTGGCCACGGTGGTCGGTTTCATCAAGCACGGGGCGGGCTATCTGAAGATGTTCGTGCCCTCAGGCGTGCCGGCCTACATGCTGCCCATACTGGTGCCCATCGAGGTGATTTCCTACTTCACCCGGCCCATTTCCCTGTCGGTGCGCCTGTTCGCCAACATGATGGCCGGGCACACCATGCTCAAGGTGTTCGCCGGTTTCGTGGTGGCCATGGGGGTGGTCGGCGGCTGGGCGCCGCTGGCCATGATGGTGGCGCTGACGGGGCTGGAGATACTGGTGGCCTTCCTGCAGGCCTACGTGTTCGCGGTGCTCACCGTGATCTACCTGAACGACGCCATCAACATGCATCATTGAATTGCTGGAAACATCAACCGGACATTCAACGGGATTCAACGGAACGCAAGGTCCAAATCTTCAAAGGAGACACATCATGGACGCGGAAGCTGCGAAACTCATAGGCGCCGGCCTGGCGGCCATTGCCCTCGGCGGGGCCGGCATCGGCATCGGCCACATCTTCGGCAACTACCTCTCCGGCGCGCTGCGCAACCCGGCGGCCGCCCAGAGCCAGTTCCCGAACCTGCTGCTGGGCTTCGCCCTGGCCGAGGCCACCGGCCTGTTCGCCCTGGTGGTGGCGCTCATCATCCTGTTCGTCTTCTGATTTCCTCCCGGAGAGGAATGCGAGGGAAACATGTAGGCGCAGGCGGGAAGAGGGGAAATGCCCCCCTTCCCCTGCCTTTTTCCGAATCAGCAGGGAAGCAAGGCCATGCCGCAGCTTGATTTCTCCACCTACCTGTCACAGGTCTTCTGGCTCGCCGTCACCTTCGGCGCGCTTTACCTGCTGGTGGTCAGGAAGGCGCTGCCTTCCATCGGCGGGGCCATAGAGCACCGCCGGGCGCGCATTGCCGACGACATGGACGAGGCGCGCCGCCTCAAGGAAGCGGCGGAGCAGGCGCTCGATGCCTACGAGCAGTCGATATCGGAAGCGCGCCGCGAGGCGCACGAGATGGTGGCCAGCGCCAAGAGCAGGATATCGGCCGAGCTGAGCGAGGAGCGCCAGCGCATAGAGGAAAAGCTGGCGGCGAAAATAGCTAAGGCCGAGACACAGGTGAGAAAGCGCAAGGAAGAGGCGCTGGCCGAGCTGGACGGGGTGATCGGCGAACTGGCCGCTGGCATCATCGAGAAGGCAGCCGGCGTCAAGGCGACCAAGACGGAGCTGAAGAAGGCTCTGGAAAAGGTGATGGGTTGAGGGAGCACGTCCATGTTCAGCACGCCGGAATTCTGGGTCGCGGTTAGCTTTTTCATCTTCGTTGGGCTGCTTGTCTATCTCAAGGTGCCCGCCCTGGTGACCAAGGCGCTGGACGAGCGCGCCGAGGGCATCCGCAAGGACATAGAGGAGGCGGCGCGGCTGCGCGAGGAGGCGCAGAAGCTGCTGGCCCAATACGAGGGCAAGCGCAAGCAGGCGGAAAAGGAAGCCGAGGAGATCGTCGCCACGGCGCGCGCCGAGGCCGAGGCGGTCACCGCGGAAGCGCGCAAGGCCTTCGAGGAAATGATCGCCCGCAAGCAGGCGGCGGCGGAAGAAAAGATCGCCCAGGCCTCGAGCGGCGCGGTGAGCGAGATAAGGGCGCGCGCCGCCGATCTGTCGGTGGCGGTGGCCGAGGAACTGCTGAGCGGCAAGATCAAGGGCGCGGCGGCCAGCAAACTGATCGACGAAGCCGCCGCGGCAATCAAGGACAAGCTGCACTAGGGGCTGTTCTCAATAAATGCATGGATGCCAGTGTCAAATAGCCAAAATATCAAGGGCTTTTTGCGTCAGCGGCGGTGCGAGGGGCTGATTTGACCGCGTCATGGCGCGGCGGCGGGACGGTACTCAGCCCTGTTCCATGATTCCGGCGATGGCGGCCCGCAGTTCGGCGAGGCCGCTTTTCTTTTTTGCCGATGTCACATGGATTTCCGGGTGGGCGGCGGCGCGGGTGGCCAATGCCCTGCTGGTTTCGGTTAGCACCTTTTCCAGCATAGCAGCCTTTACCTTGTCGGCCTTGGTTATCACAACCTGGTAGCTGACCGCCGCCTCGTCCAGCAGGTCGAAGCCTTCCTCGTCCTGGGGCTTTATGCCGTGGCGGGCGTCTATGAGCACGAACACCCGCCGCAGCGGGGCGCGCCCGCGCAGGAAATCGCGCACCAGCGCCTGCCAGCGCCTGACCAGCGACTTGGGAGCCTTGGCATAGCCGTATCCGGGCATGTCCACCAGCGCCAGCCTTCCGTCGGCCAGGGAGAAGTAGTTCAGTTCGCGGGTGCGCCCCGGGGTGTTGGATGTGCGGGCCACGTCGCGGCGGCCGAACAGGGCGTTTATCAGCGACGACTTACCGACGTTGGAGCGCCCGGCGAAAGCCACCTCCACGGGGAATGGATCGGGCAGGTGCGGCATCCCCACCACCCCCTTGACGAACAGCGGCGGGCGCTTGAACAGCTCCTCGCCGGCGGCCAGCAGGGCGGCGCGCCGCTCGTCGTCGAGAGACGAAAGGGGGGCGGTCACCGCCGCCCCCTGTTTCATCAACTGCTCCCGGAGCTGCTCTTCGCCTTGCCGCCGAGGCCGAGGCCCGTCTTTATGTTCTGCCACAGATTGATCTCCGCTCCGTGCTTGCGCATGATGTAATACTGCTGGAAGATCGACAGCAGGTTGTTCCATGCCCAGTAGAGCACCAGCCCGGCGGGGAAGGTGCCGAGCATGAAGGTGAATATGACCGGCATCCAGTTGAACATCTGCGCCTGAATGGGATCGGGCGGCGGCGGATTGAGCCGCATCTGCACCCACATGGTGATGCCCATCAGCAGCGGCAGCACGCCTATCATCAGGAAGGACGGCGGCTGCCACGGAATGAGGCCGAAGAGGTTGAAGATGGAGGTAGGATCGGGCGCCGACAGGTCCCTGATCCAGCCGAAGAACGGCGCGTGGCGCATCTCGATGGTGACGAACAGCACCTTGTAGAGCGAGAAGAAGATGGGGATCTGCACCAGCATCGGCAGGCAGCCGGCCATGGGAGAGACCTTGTTCTTGCGATACAGCTCCATTATCGCCTGCTGCTGCTTCAGCTTGTCGTCCTTGTGCAGCTCCTTGATGCGCTCCATCTCCGGCTGCAGCTTGCGCATCTTGGCCATGGATGCGTAGGACTTGTTGGAAAGCGGGAAGAGGATCAGCTTGATGATCAGGGTGGCCGCCAGGATGGCCAGCCCGTAGTTGCCCAGCAGGTTGTAGAACCAGTGCAGCAGCCAGAACATCGGCTTGGTGATGAAGTAGAACCACCCCCAGTCGATGAGCAGGTCGAACTTGTCTATGCCGTATTGCTTCTCGTAGGCGTCCACCAGCTTCACGACCTTGGCCCCGGCGAAGGTCAGGGTGCGGTTTTCCGCCTTGCCGCCCGGCGCTATGGTGACGCCCTCTTTCGCCAGGTAGTCGGACTGGAAGATGGGGGTCGCGCCGTTTTTGCTGTGGAAGAAGCGCCCGTGGAGCTTTTGCTTCTGGTTGGCCGGGATCACCGTCACCGCCCAGTACTTGTCGGTTATGCCCAGCCAGCCGCCTTGCGAATCCGCCTCCTGCGGCTCGGCGTCCTCTTCCATCAGGTCATTGTACTTGACCTCGAAAAGCTCGCCGCCGAGTACTCCCAGCAGCCCCTCGTGAAGAACGAAATATCCCTGCACCTTGGGTACGCCGTGGCGCTGCACCCGCGCGTAGGGGAACAGGGTAACCGGCTTGTCCGTCTTGTTCTCCACCGTCTGGGTGATGGTGAACATGTAGTCGTCATCGACCGCGAAGGTGCGGCTGAAGACCAGCCCCTCGCCGTTGTCCCAGGTCAGGGTAACCGGCTTGCCGGGGGCCAGCACGGCCCCTTGCGGGGCGCTCCATTGCGTGTCGGGGCCGGGCACCTTCACGCCGCTGCCCGCCGCCGGGGCCCAGCCGGTTTCGGTGAAATAGGCGTTCCTGGTTCCGGTCGGGTTGAGCAGCGTTATTATGGGGCTGCCGGGGTCTACCGTCTCGTGGTATTTCTTCAGCTTCAGGTCATCGAGGCGCGCGCCCTTGAGGTTTATGGAGCCGAGCAGCGAGGAGGTGTCTATCCTCACCCGCTGGCTGGAGGCTATGACCTGCTGGCGCGGCTGGAAGGCGGCCGGGGTGGTTTGGCCGGGAATGGCAGCCTGACCCGCCGTGGGCCGGCCTGCGCCCTGCCCTGCCGCCGGGGCCGAGGGCACGGTGGCGTCGGCGGCCGGTTTTGCCCCCTGTTCAGTGGTCTGCGCGGGCTTTTTCGCCGCTTCGGGCGGCGGGAAAAAGTATTGCCAGCCCATGATGATGGCCAGCGACAGCGCCATGGCGAGGATCAGGTTCTTGGCATCGTGATGCATCTTTGCTGTGCCCTCAAAGCTTTTTCCCGGCCGCTCTTTTTCCGGCAGCCTCACCGGCGGGCCGTTTTCCGGCGCGAACCTTTTCTCTTTCCGCCGGTGGCGGCATGGCCCTTGCCGGCGTTGAGTTTCTCCACCGCGCGGCGCAGTTGCGTGGCAAGCTCGCCGAACGGGCCTCGCGCCGTGCCGTCGCGGGCTATGAACACGTAGTCATGCCCGCTTTTCAGCGTCCCTTCCGGCAATCGGCGCACAGCCTCGCGCAGCCTGCGTCTTGCCCGGTTGCGCACCACCGCATTGCCTATGCGCCGGGTGGTAGTGAAGCCGCAGCGCGGCGGTTCCCCGTCGCCGCGGCGGCGCATCTGCACCACCACCAGCGGCATGGCGAAGAAGCGCCCGCGCGCCGCCGCCAGGAACTCCCGCCGCTTGCGCATCTTGCCTGGGCTGGCCGGTGGCATGGCATCCTCCATGACTGGCGATGCTCCCGGCATCCGCTTTCCCGCCGGGTTCCGGCGGCGGGGCCATCACACCGGCCCCGGGCAAGGCCGCCTCAGGCAGAGAGCCTCTTGCGGCCACGGGCGCGGCGGCGGCGAATCACGGCGCGGCCGCCACGGGTGGCCATGCGGGCGCGGAAACCATGACGGCGCTTGCGGACGAGCCGCGAGGGCTGAAAGGTGCGTTTCATCGTTCAATCTCTCCAAATGGGCGGCCGGGCCGCCGCTCAAGCAACAAAAACCACGCCCGCCCCACCGCCTCTTCCGGAGCCGATGAAGCAAGTCGCAGGTCCATGCAAAATCTGTCCAGCGGCTTATACGTTCAAACCCCGCCGCCGTCAACGACAACAGCACCCACGAAAGCCCCTACCTGTGACAGTTTTTCCGCCATGACAGGACAAAAGGTGCGAATGGGCCCCGACCCGCAAGACCATTGCGCCGCCAATGAGGCAAAAGAGGCCGCAAGTGGCCGGTCTCCCGACCATGACGATATGAAGTGTGCGAATGGGGTATGGTCGGGATGGGGATGCCATTATGGCGAGTCTGTTTTGTTTCAGCAGCAAGCAATGACCGCAAGGGAATACCCGGAGGGTATTTTCGAGGACCATTGCGCCGCTGATGGGACAAAAGAGGCCGTCAGAATGGTATCACCCATCCCGACCATACCCCAAAAAACAAAGCGAGCCCCAGCTCCTGGTGGAGCCGGGGCTCTTTTACTGGCCTGATACAACCGGGGGCGAATGCTCAGGCCAGATCCCTTGCAAGCTCGGCGCGCAGTTCTTCCGGTGCTGTCGCCTCATGAGCATATTGCGGATGATCAATGCCCGCCGTGATGGCCGCGCCGGCCTTGACGCTGTCGATCATTTCATCCGTCAGCTCGAAACGCAAGAAGTGCACCGACGATGTCTTCTCCTGCGTGCTGCGCTCCAGATCCTCGTTGGCTATGGCGAACACTTTTTCGTGATCACCAACCCTTATCCATATCCTATCCTCTATTCCGACCAGCCGCGCAAGCATTTTTTGACGTTCTGGCACATCTTCATATTCGATCATGAAGGTGGCCTTCCAGTTTTTCCCGTCGGGGATGAGCGGGTTGTAGACATTCAACTCATCCTCTATGCCCTGCGGCTCGAAGACCCGCTCTATGCGCAGCATCTCCTGTATCTGGTATTGCATGGTCAGGCGGTCCTCGA
Source organism: uncultured Rhizobiaceae bacterium (assembly GCA_964643775.1). GTDB lineage: Bacteria > Pseudomonadota > Alphaproteobacteria > Rhizobiales > Aestuariivirgaceae > Thermopetrobacter. Next base: position 8,975 of record CAZXTT010000073.1, read on the forward strand.
AATAGAGGGTGGCGTTGGGGCCCACCGGCAGGGCGCGCCTTCTCTTGTGGGCCATGACCTTCTTGCGGAAGGCGGGGCGCACCTCGGCGTATTCCTCCAGCGAGTAGAGGTCGCCGCGGGTCAGCTTGCCGGTGGTGATTTCCTCAGTCGTGGTCATGGTGGTGTCCTCCCTCGTGCGACAGCGGCTTGTCGGTGAACAGCCAGTCGCGCAGCTCGTGGTCGAATTCCCTGTCGCGGCGGCGGATCCATTCCAGCATCATGGCGGCGTGTTCCTTCTCCTCGTCGCGGTTGTGCTTGAGGATGGCGTATAGCTCCTCGTCCTTGCAGGCGGCCATGCGCTGGTTGTACCAGTCCACCGCCTCCAGCTCCTCCATTAGCGAGGCGATGGCCCGGTGCATGTCGCGCACCTCGTCGTTCAGCTCGTTGATGGGCTCGTGATAACCTTCGCTGGCCATTGTCGTGTCCTCCTTGTCATGATTGTTCATTAGGGTCTGGTCAAATTCCATAGGCCTTGCGCAACAGCGAGATGGGATGTTCCGTCCCCTGCCCGCCGCCTTCGCCGCCCAGGATGTTCTCGATGTGGTGCCCGGCCATGGGGCAGTCGGAGCCGTAATGGTCGGCCTTGTCCTTGCCTATGCGGCGGGCTACCGGGCGGCCTATCTTCACCGCCGCCTCGTGGTGCTCGCTCTTGATGGCGTAGGTGCCGTCGTGGCCGGAGCAGCGCTCCATGGCGTTGACCGTGACGCCGGGGATCAGCTTCAGCACCTCCAGCGTCCTGCGCCCGATGTTCTGCACCCGCTGGTGACAGGCGGCGTGATAGTCTATGACGCCCAGTTCGTTGCGGAAATCGGTGTTCAGCTTGCCCTCCTTGTGGCGCAGGGCCAGGTACTCGAATGGGTCGAAGAAAGCGTCGCACACCTTCTTCACCTGCCCGTCGTCGGGGAACATCAGCGGTATCTCCTGGCGGAACATGAGCGCGCAGGAGGGCACCGGGGCCATGAGGTCAAAGCCCTCGTCCACCAGCGAGGCCAGGTAGGGGATGTTGACATCCTTGGCCCGCGCCACCGCCTCCATGTCGCCCAGCTCCAGCCTGGGCATGCCGCAGCAGCTCCTGTATTCGGCCACCCTGACCACCAGCCCGTTGTGCTCCAGCACCGCCACCAGGTCCTCGGCCACTCGCGGCTCGTTGTGGTTGGCGAAACAGGTGAGGAATATCGCCACCTTGCCGCTGGTGCGCCCCGCCGCCTCGCCCTCGCCGCCGCGGTTCAGGCGATCCTTCAGGCGCTTTTGCGCGGTGCGCGAGGCAAAGGGCGGGATCCACGCTGAGTGATGGATTCCGGCTGTCTTGTCGAGCAGGGCGCGCAGCGGCTTGATGGAGTTGACGCCGTTGACCAGCGGCGCGATGCCCGGGCGCGCCAGCAGCTTGCCCATCAGGTCGGTGTTGGTCAGCAGCCTGTCGCGCAGCTTCACCCCGCCGCGGCGCTTCTTGACCGCCTTGGCGCGCAGCATCAGGTGCGGAAAGTCGATGTCCCACTCGTGCGGCGGGATGTAGGGGCACTTGGTCATGAAGCACAGGTCGCACAGGTAGCATTCGTCCACCACCCGCCAGTAATCCTCGCGCTTCACCCCGTCCATCTCCATAGTCGGGCTTTCGTCCACCAGGTCGAACAGGGTGGGGAATGCATTGCACAGGTTCACGCAGCGCCGGCAGCCGTGACACAGGTCGAAGACGCGCTCCAGCTCGTCCATCAGCGCCGCCTCGTCGTAATATTGTTCGCTTTGCCAGTCGATGGGATGGCGGGTGGGCGCTTCCAGCGATCCCTCGCGCGGTGGTTTCCTGCTCATGGCCGTTTCCTCGCCTGTTTCTTCTCGTTCATTCCCGATGCGCGGGGCACGTCCCGCGCGCTCATCCTTCCGCCGCTCCCGATGCCGCTCCCGGCGCCGTTCCTCCCGGCAGCCTCGCCCGCCACCGTCTGCCCCGCGCTCCTCTCCCGGCCTCCGGCACCAACGCGCCGCGGCCATCGCCCCGGCAGGCATTATCTTCCGCTCCCGGGCATTCCCCCGCGAGCATTCTCCCCCGCTTCACCGTCACCGGCCCCACCGGCTTTCCCGGCTCATGCGGCCCCTCGGCTCATAATTCAGACCAATGTTATTCAGACCAGTGTTGCGAATGCTCCTTAAAATCATTCAATTTAATAAATGCCAAAAGCCACCTGCGAAAACCTGTTTCCCCGTCAGCATGGATGAAGCGGGAGGGGCCGCATGGATGGATGGAACCGGAGATTACGCCTGCATGGATGAGGCCGTGGTTCCACCCGCATGGGTGAGGTCGTGGTTCCACCAGCGTGAATGATGAAACCGGGTTTCCGCCCCCAGGATGGGAGCCTGAGCTTCCATGCCCATGTGCCGCCTTCGGCCCTCCTGCCTCATGGCCGGGGCGGGTGGTGGCATTCTTTCGGCCATCGCGCCCCACCGGGCGGCACTCGCCCTTGCGCGCCGATTTGCCGTCACCACCGGAGCGGGGGCGGGGGAGGGAGCGCCCGTCATCGCGCCTACTTGCGCGCCGGGCCTGGGCTCCCTCCGCCTCGCTCGTTGCTTAGTCCTCCAGCTCGTCGAGCGCCTTCTGGAAGCGGTTGGCGTGGGAGCGCTCGGCCTTGGCCAGGGTTTCGAACCAGTCGGCTATCTCGTCGAAGCCTTCCTCGCGCGCCGTCTTGGCCATGCCCGGATACATGTCGGTGTATTCGTGCGTCTCGCCGGCCACCGCCGCCTTGAGGTTGTCGCGGGTGTTGCCGATGGGCAGGCCGGTGGCCGGGTCGCCCACTTCCTCGAGATACTCCAGGTGGCCATGGGCATGGCCCGTCTCGCCCTCGGCGGTGGAGCGGAACACCGCCGCCACGTCGTTGTAGCCCTCGACATCCGCCTGCTGGGCGAAATAGAGATAACGCCGGTTGGCCTGGCTCTCGCCCGCGAAAGCCTCCTTGAGCGCCTGTTCCGTCTTCGAGCCCTTGAGATCCATCTGTTTTTCTCCTCGTGTAAAATCATTACCGCCGCCGGAATGTTCCCCCCGGCGAACCTGCGCGGTCTCAGCCGCTGGATAATTATTAGAATTATTCTAAACTCCTGTCCAGTGGAAAATTGCCTCCAGTGGAAAATCA
>CAZXTT010000074.1:0-1884 GCA_964643775.1 uncultured Rhizobiaceae bacterium
GTGCCAGCATGGGGGGTGATTTTTTCAATCACGGCAACCTTTCCTTAACCCAGATGGATCACCATTGGCGCAGTCGAGTTTGTCTGTATCCGGGGTAAAGAGTAAAAACCATGTCCAGTGACCGTATTTCCCGCATTAGCAAGTTTTCGCGCCTCGCCCTGATGGCCGGAGCCGCTTCCGTGCTCGCCGCCTGTTCTTCCGACGTGGAGCGGTTGAGCGATTATCCGCCCATTGACACTACCGCTTCGGTGAACCGCGCCGCTGACAGCGCGCGCACCGCGCCGGTGGAGCGGGTCGCCGCGCGCCGCCTCGACAATGCCCAGGGCGCGCCTGCCACTCCCTCATGGAGCAACCAGCGCAGCGCCTGGCGCGCTCCGGCGGCTCCTTCCGTCCAGCCGCGCCGCAGCGCCTACAATGCCCCGGTGGCCAGCGCCCCGCGCGCCGTCGATGGCTACCTGACGGTCAGGCCCGGCCAGACGCTTTATTCCATAGCCCGCGCCAACGGCACCAGCGTTTCGCGCCTGGCGGCGGCCAACAACCTCTCCGATTACAACGTGCGCGTCGGTCAGCGGCTGCGCATTCCCGGAAGGGCCAATCCGGTTTCGCCCGCTCCCACCGTGGGAGTGGCCACCGCCGCGCATAACGAAACCGTGGCCACCCCGGTCAGGGCCGCTCCCGAAAAGCGCAATTACACCGCGGCGCGCGCCTCCACTCACCGCGTCGCCTCCGGTGAAACGCTGTTCTCGCTGGGCCGCAAGTACAAGGTCAATCCCTACAAGATAGCCGCCTATAACGGCCTGCCGCGCAACGTGCAGCTGAAGCGGGGGCAGGTGGTCAGGATTCCGCCGGCCAGCGGCTGGTCGATGGCCGCGCCCAAGGCCGCGCCGGTGACCCAGCCGCCCGCCAACACCGGCAAGCCGCAGCATATGGCGCAGAGCCAGGTGAAGAAACCCACCACCACCAGGAAGGATGACGCCCGCATCGGCGAGGCTCCGCGTCAGCCGGTTCAGCCCACGCCCATTCAGCAGGCGCAAGCCGCCACTCCGGGAGGTTCCTCCTTCCTGTGGCCGGTGCGCGGGCGGGTGGTTTCCACCTTCGGCTCCAAGCCCGGTGGCGTGCGCAACGAGGGCATCAACATCGCGGTGCCGGAAGGGGCCGACGTGCGTGCCGCATCCGATGGCGTGGTCGCCTATGCCGGCAATGAGCTTAAAGGTTATGGCAACCTGGTGCTCATCCGCCACAAGAACGGCTGGGTGACGGCCTACGCCCACAACAAGGAGCTTCTGGTCAAGCGCGGTCAGCGGGTGCGCCGTGGCGAGGTCATCGCCAAGGCCGGTTCCACCGGTTCGGTCAAGACCCCGCAGTTGCATTTCGAGCTGCGCAAGGGCGCTTCCGCCGTCAATCCGCTGAAGCACCTCGGCACGCGCACGGCGATGAACTGAAAAACGTCCTGACACGAACGGGCAAGGCCGCTTTCCCCCTGCGATGCGCGGCTGTCAGAAAGAACCCGGATGCTCCCACCATCCGGGTTCTTTTCGTTTACCCGGTAGGGGGTATTCGGCCGTTCCGGCGGCTCAACAGCCTTGCAGCCCGCGCCCCAGCCGCCCGGCCAGGTCCTGTATGAACTGCCACGCCACCCGCCCGGAGCGCGACCCGCGGGTGGCCGCCCATTCCAGCGCCATGGGCCGCCATTCCTCCTCCGCCGCCGGCAGGGAGAAGTGCTCCACGTAGGCCCCCACCATCTCCAGGTATTCATCCTGCGAGCAGTGATGAAAGCCCAGCCACAGGCCGAACCTGTCCGACAGCGACACCTTCTCCTGCACCGCTTCCGAGGGGTTGATGGCTGATGCGCGCTCGTTCTCGATCATGTCGCGCGGCAGCAGA
>CAZXTT010000075.1:0-19666 GCA_964643775.1 uncultured Rhizobiaceae bacterium
GAGATCGTCATCATGAACATGTGCGGACGCGGCGACAAGGACATATTCGCCGTCGCCGAGCACCTGGGGGTCGAGTTGTGAGGCGCTGGGGGTGAGCATGAATAGCACGCGACTGGACAGCCGCTTCGCGGCGCTGAAAGAGCAAGGCCGGGCCGGGCTGGTCACCTTCATCACCGCCGGCGATCCCGATTACGACACCTCGCTCGCGCTGCTCAGGGAACTGCCCAGGGCGGGGGCCGACATCATCGAGCTGGGCATGCCGTTCACCGACCCCATGGCCGACGGCCCGGCCATCCAGCTGGCCTCGCAGCGCGCCCTGGCGGCGGGCCAGACCATGGAGAAGACGCTGAATATGGTGCGCGAATTCCGCGCCGGCGACGACGAGACGCCCATCGTGCTCATGGGCTACTACAACCCGGTCTACGTCCATGGCAACGAGCGCTTTCTGGAGGAGGCACGCGCAGCCGGGGTCGATGGGCTGATAATCGTCGATCTGCCGCCGGAGGAGGACGAGGAGCTGTGCCTGCCGGCGCGCGCCGCGGGGCTCAATTTCATCCGCCTGGCCACCCCGACCACCGACAAGGAGCGCCTGCCCAGGGTGCTCGCCAATGCCTCGGGGTTTCTCTATTATGTCTCGGTGACCGGCGTCACCGGCACGCGCGAGCCGGACGTTTCCGGGGTGTCGGAGGCCATCGGGCGCATCCGCCGCCACACCGACATACCGGTGGCGGTGGGCTTCGGCGTCAAGACACCCGAACAGGCAAGCGCCCTGAGCGCGGCGGCTGACGCGGTGGTGGTCGGCTCGGCGCTGATCTCGGCGCTGGCCGACACGCTGGACGGCGAGGGACGGGCGACGGAGAGGACCATCCCCGCGGTGCTGGAGCTGACGCGCGCCCTGGCGGCGGGGGTGCGGGGCTGAGGCGAGGGCTACTCGCGCCATTGCCGGCTGGCCGCCATGGGGGCCGTCATGCAGGCCAATCATGGGGGCGATCATGGGGCCTATGAGGAACGAAAGGTCATGATTTGCGCATATTGCGGGGGCAATAGACTGCCATGAACTGGATAACCAATTTCGTCAGGCCGAAGATCCGTGGCTGGCTGGGCGGCGAGAACAAGCGCGACATGCCGGAGAACATGTGGATCACCTGCCCGGAGACGGGCAAGATGGTGTTCTACAAGGATCTGGAGGCCAACCTGTGGGTAATCCCCGATTCCGGCCACCACATGCGCATGCCGGCGGAAGAGCGCCTCGGGCACATGTTCGACGGCGGGCAATACGAGGCGCTGGAATTCCCCAAGGTGGCGGAAGACCCGCTGAAATTCGCTGACAGCAAGAAATACACCGCCCGCCTGAAGGCGGCGCGCGCCAAGACGGGGCGCGACGACGCCATCCTCGGCGGCGCCGGGCGGCTCGACGGCATGGAGGTGGTCATCGCCGTGCAGGATTTCGCCTTCATGGGCGGCTCGCTGGGCATGGCGGCGGGCGAGGCGATAATCACCGCCATGGGCGAGGCGGTAAAAAGGCGCGCGCCCTTCGTCTTTTTCGTCGCCTCCGGCGGGGCGCGCATGCAGGAGGCCATCCTGTCGCTCATGCAACTGCCGCGCACCATCATCGCGGTGCAGGAGTTGAAGGAAGCGGGGCTGCCCTATATCGTGGTGCTCACCCATCCGACCACCGGCGGGGTGACGGCCTCATACGCCATGCTCGGCGACGTGCACCTGGCCGAGCCGGGGGCGCTCATCGGTTTCGCCGGGCCGCGCGTCATCGAGCAGACCATCCGCGAGAAACTGCCGGAGGGCTTCCAGCGGGCCGAATACCTGCTGGAGCATGGCATGGTGGACGCGGTGGTGCCGCGCCACGAGCTGCGCTCCACCATATCGCGGCTGATCTCGGTGCTCACCCATCAGGAAGCGGCGCCGCAGGTGGCGGGCGATGGCGGGGAGGCAAAGGCCGGGGCGGACGGGAAAGCCGCCGGGGAAGCCGCGGCTGCGGAGCCTTCATCCGGCGGGGAGGAACAGCCCGCTCCGGAAGAAGAAACCGGGGCGGAGCCGGAAAAAGAGCAGCCTTCCTCCTGACCACTCCAGCCAGCAGGCGGCCATGAACAAGGCGCATGCAAATTTTGCTCCCGCGAGCCATCCGGCGAGGACGAAGCGCCGGCAGCCGCTGGTCACGTGGATGGCCTCGGCGCTGGCGCTGGCGGCGGTGGGGGTGAGCGTGTGGTTTTTCTGGTCGGCGGGAATGTTCGCCTCCGGCAAGCGCGACGGTTCCGGTCTCAACGTGGAGATGGCCGACAAGCGCACCATCGTGGTGCGCGACAGCAGCATAAAGGGACTGGACGAGGAAAATCTTCCCTTTTTCCTCAAGGCGCGCCTGTCGCGGCATTACGAGAGCGACAAGAACCTTGTGCACCTGGAAGAAGTGGCCGGTGAACTGCAAAAGAAGAACGGCGAGAAAATAGTCTACCGCGCCGATCACGGAACATACAGGCGCAAGGAAAAAATTGTCGACCTGAAGGGCAACGTGCGCATATCATCCGAGGGACGATATGTCCTTGTCATGGACAGCGCCCAGGTGGATACCCGCAGCAAGGAATTGCGCAGCACCTCGCCCACCGTCATGCGGCTGACCGACGGGGTGATAAGAAGCGGCGCTTTCCGCACGGCGCGGGGCGCGGGCAGCATCGTTTTCAGCGGCGGAGTGCACGCGGTGTTCGGAACGGATGAAGATGCCGCGGGCGGAAAGCCCGCTGACGCGGCAAACGGTGGCAAAGGCGCCGCGGACGGTAAGGCCACGGCCGACAGATAAGTGACAGGAGAGCCGACCATGATGAAAAAAACCGCCCCCCTGCTTGCCGCGCTGGCAATGGGCATCATGATGTCCGCCGGTGTTTTCTCTCCCTTCCCGCTCACCGGCCAGAAGGCGATGGCCGAAACGGCCGCCGGGAACTCCGGCAAGAAGACCAACCGGAAGGTGGACATAACCGCCGACAAGATGGAGATCTTCGACGACAAGAACCAGGCGGTGTTCACCGGCAATGTCAAGGCGGTGCGTGGCGACACGACCCTCTATACCAGCCGCATGGAGGTGGACTTCAAGAAGGTCAGGCAAGCCGACGGCACGGAGAAGACCGAGGCCACCTTCCTGCGCGCCTTCAACGGGGTGCGCATCGTTCAGCCGAAGCGCGTCATCACCGGCAACAGCATGCGCATGGACATCGACAAGGAGCTGGTGTGGGTGAACGGCAACGTCGTGGTCAAGGAAGGCGATTCCGTGATCCGGGGCGACAGGCTGTTCCACAATCTCAAGACCGACGTGTCGCGCGTCGAATCCTCCGGCAAGAAGCGGGTGCGCGGCATTTTCTCGACCAAGTGACAACAGCCGCAACCCGCCGGACGGCGGGCTGAGCGATCATGGCAAAGCAGATCATGGCAAAGCAATGGTTTGCGCGCTTCACGCAATTTTAATGTTAACGGACCAATAATGGCGGCAAGGCACGACGACATGGACATGGCCAGCGACCACAGGGTGGATGCCGCGGAGCATCCGGGAGCCGGCTTCGAGGGCATAGTGGCCCGCGAGCTGGTCAAGACCTACCGCCGCCGCCCGGTGGTCAACGGGGTGTCGTTGTCGGTGCGCCGCGGGGAGGCGGTTGGCCTCCTCGGCCCCAACGGGGCGGGCAAGACGACGGTGTTCTACATGATCACCGGTCTCATCGCCGCCGACAAGGGGATGATCGAGCTCGACGGAGAGGACGTCACCACCTTGCCCATGTATCGCCGCGCGCGCATGGGCATCGGCTACCTGCCGCAGGAGGCTTCCATATTCCGCGGGCTCACGGTTGAGGAAAACATTCGCGCCATACTGGAGCTGCGGGAAAAGAACCGCTCCCGGCGCGAGGAAAAGTTGCGTGAGTTGCTTGATGAGTTCCAGATATCACACCTTCGGCATTCGCCGGCTGTGGCGCTCTCTGGCGGAGAGCGTCGCCGGGTGGAAATCGCCAGAGCCCTGGCCGCCGCTCCCCGATACATGCTGCTCGACGAGCCCTTCGCGGGGATTGACCCAATTGCGATCAGTGATATCCGCCAGTTGGTGCGAAAGCTTACCGCTCGGGGAATCGGGGTGCTTATTACGGATCACAACGTGCGCGAAACCCTCGAGCTCATCGACCGCGCCCTCATCATCCATGACGGACGCGTGCTGACCGAGGGCTCGCCGCGGGAAATCGTCGAAAACCCCGACGTGCGCCGCCATTACCTGGGTGACGACTTCAGCCTGTAACGGGCCACCGGGCACCCGGCCCCGCGCCCCGCCCCGCGCCGGTGGAACGTTTTTTGCATGATATTTACGCCTTGTAAGGCCATTGATGTATAATGCCCACCTGTCCGCGGGCGCGCCGCTGATGCGGCCGCGATGATGAATGGCAGGTGAGGACATCCATGGCGCTTCGGCAGAAACTGGAAATCCGGCAGGGCCAGAGCCTGGTCATGACGCCGCAGATGCAGCAGGCGGTGAAGCTGTTGCAGATGTCCAACATGGAGCTCCAGTCGTTCGTCGAGGCCGAGCTGGAGCGCAATCCGCTGCTCGAGCGCACCGACCTCGAGGAGCCGGAAAACCGCCGCCGCGAGCCGGACAGCGAACCGCAAGGCGAGGAGAGCAGGGAAGGCGCTCCCGCCGAATCCCCCGACCTTTCGGAAGCGCTGGCCGACAACAAGGCGGCCAGCGAGCGGCTCACCGACATGGACGCCGATGCTCCCGACATGTTCGACAATGACAGCCCGGCCGACGCGGTTGCACCGCCGCCGGGCCAGATGACCGATTCCGGCTGGTCGGGAATGGCCGGAAGCGGCGCCGGCGCGGGCCGTGGGTTCGGTGATTGCGAGCGCGATTTCGAGGCCACCCTGAGCAGCGAGAAGACCCTGCGCGAGCATCTGGAGGAGCAATTGCCGCTGGTGATCGACGATCCGGCCATGCGCCTTGTCGGCCATCAGTTGATCGGCCTGCTGGACGAGGCCGGATACATGCGCGAACCGCTGGAGCAGGTGGCGGAGCAACTGGGCGCGCCGCTCGCGCGGGTGGAGGAGACGCTGGCGCTGCTCCAGCAGATGGATCCGCCGGGGGTTTTCGCCCGCGACCTGCCGGAGTGCCTGCGCCTGCAACTGGCCGAGAAGAACCGCCTCGACCCGGCCATGGAAAGCCTCGTCGACAACCTCGAACTGCTGGCCCGGCGCGATTTCGAGCGCCTGCGCAAGGCCTGCGGGGTGGACATGGAAGACCTGCGCGACATGATGGCCGAGATACAGGCCCTCAACCCGCGCCCCGGCGGGGCCATCGGGCCGCTCACCGTGCAGCCGGTGGTTCCGGATGTCTTCGTGCGCGCCGCACCGGATGGTTCGTGGGTGGTGGAGCTCAATTCCGAGACCCTCCCCAGGGTGCTGGTGAACAACCAGTATTACGCCACCGTCAAGGCCACCGCCACGCGCCGCGAGGACAGGGAATACATCAGCGAATGCATGGCCAACGCCTCGTGGCTGGTGAAAAGCCTCGACCAGCGGGCGCGCACCATTCTCGCCGTGTCGCGCGAGATAGTGCGCCAGCAGGACGCCTTCCTGACCAGGGGGGTGGAGGCCTTGAGGCCGCTCACCCTGAAACAGGTGGCGGAGGCCATAGACATGCACGAATCGACCATCTCGCGGGTCACATCCAACAAGTACATGGCCACCCCGCGCGGCCTGTTCGAGCTGAAGTATTTCTTCACCACCGCCATTTCCTCCTCTTCCGGCGGCGAGGCGGTATCGGCGGAGGCGGTGCGCCATCGCATCCGCCAGCTCATCGACGGCGAGGATCCGGCCAAGGTGCTCTCCGACGACAAGCTGGTGGAGATATTGCGCGGCGAGGGCATAGACATAGCCCGCCGCACGGTGGCCAAGTATCGCGAGGCCATGGGCATCCCCTCCTCCCTGCAAAGGCGGCGCGAGAAGAAGATGCTGGCCGGCTGAAGCCTTGCGGGAATCAACCTGTCAAGACTGGTAAAGGCGGCCCTTTTGCCCCATATTCAACAACAGGCGGGGGGAACGCGCCCTTGAGGAATGCCGGGGCGACTTCCCACCCGCCCGGCCATGGTCTCGACATCCACAACAGAGAAGAAAGAGACATAAGCACCATGCAAATCCACACAAGCGGCAAGAACCTGGACATCGGAGCAGCCTTTCGCCAACACGTGGAAGAGCGCCTGACGGACAGGATCAACAAGTATTTCGATGGCGCTGTCAGCGCTCACGTGGTGATGGAGAAACAGCGCGGTCAGTTCAATTGCGAATGCGTCGTGCACCTGCCCACCGGGCTGGTGTTGCAGGCCACCGGCAGCGGCGGCGACGCCTATTCGGCCTTCGACGAGGCGCTGGAGCACCTGGAGAAACGCCTGCGCCGCTACAAGCGCCGCCTGAAAAGCCATACCCGCAAGCGCAGCCGCCCCATGGAGGCCTATCCGGCCCAGAGCTTCGTCATCGCCCCGCGGGAGGAAAAGGATGAGGAAGGCCTCGCCGAGGAAGAGGAATTCGCTCCCGCCATCATCGCCGAGACGGAAACCAGGGTGTCCGAGATGAGCGTCGGCGAGGCGGTCATGCAGCTCGAGCTGGGGACCATGTCGTTCGTGCTGTTCCGCAACGCCAATCACGGCGGGATAAACATAGTCTACCGGCGCGATGACGGCCATATCGGCTGGGTCGATCCGGGGCCCGGCGCTAATTAGCCTTTTCAAACATTCCCCAAAAGGCTAAAAGGCTGATCATGCTTTTGTCAGACATAATCAGCGCCGAGGGCGTGCTGCCGGTTGTCCAGGCGGGCAGCAAGAAACAGCTTCTGCAGACCCTGGCGGCCCAGGCGGCCTCGCTCACCGGCTTGGATGAGCGGGTCATATTCGACACCATAATGCAGCGCGAGAAGCTCGGCTCCACCGGGCTGGGCGGCGGCATAGCCATTCCCCATGGCCGCTTCGCCGGCATCGAGCGCGTGCATGGGCTGCTGGCGCGGCTGACCACGCCGGTGGACTTCGAGGCCCCCGACCACCGGCCGGTGGACGTGGCCTTCCTGCTCATGGCCCCGGAGGGGGCGGGCGCCGATCACCTCAAGGCGCTGGCCCACGTGTCGCGCCTGCTGCGCGACAAGGAGCTGGTGGAGAAGATCCGCGCCACCGCCGACGCGGCGGCGCTCTACGCGCTGATAACCGAGCAGGCATCCTCCAAGGCGGCATAAGACCCAACCCAGGATCACCGGCACGGAGCATGGACATCAGGAAAACCATCTGCGGCCACCGGGTCATCGGGGTGTCGGGTTTCAAGAACTCCGGCAAGACGACGCTGGTCGAGGGGCTGGTGCGCGAGCTCTCCGGGCGCGGCTGGTGCGTGTCCACCGTCAAGCACGCCCATCACAGCTTCGACATAGACCACGAGGGGCGCGATTCCTTCCGCCACCGCGAGGCCGGGGCGCGCGAGGTGGCGGTGGTGGCGCGCGAGCGCTGGGCGATAATCCACGAATCACAGGACGAGGAGCCGGCCGAGTTGGAGGAGATGCTGGCCCGCATGAGCCCCTGCGACCTGGTCATCGTCGAGGGCTACAAGGGAGGCCGCCACGCCAAGATAGAGGTGCGCAACGTGGAGCTGGATCACCCGGAGCTGGCCGGAGATGAGCCGGGGATAGTGGCGATAGCCGCCTCCGGGCCGGTGGAAAGGGCCGATGTGCCGGTGTTCGGGCGCGGCGACTACCCGGCGATCGCCGATTTCGTGGTCGATTTCATGGACATGAGGCGGCCATGAGCAAGACACCCCGCAAGCTGTGCAACGACTGTTTCGCCGCCCTCGACAAGCTGATGGCCCACGACGAGGCGCTGGCGCTGCTGCGCGGGCGCGTCACCCCGGTGGTGGATGCCGAAACGCTGGCGCTGGAGGATGCGCTGGGGCGGGTGCTGGCCGCCGACGTGACGGCCCCGCGCGACATACCGGCCTTCGACAACGCGGCCATGGACGGCTTCGCCGTGCGCCACGAGGATCTTGCCCCCGGCGACGAGACTTCCCTGCCCATCTCCATGAGCGTATTCGCCGGCGACACCCCGCGGCCGCTGGCGGCGGGCACCTGCGCGCGCATATTCACCGGCGCGCCCATGCCGCTGGGCTCGGATACCTGCATAATGCAGGAGGACGTGCATTTCGACGGCCAGACGGCGCATTTCCCCGCCGGCATCCCAAGGGGCATAAACGTGCGCCCGGCGGGCGAGGATCAGGCCCGGGGCAAGGCGGTGGTGAGCGCCGGCACGCGCCTGCGCCCGCAGGAGCTGGCGGCCATCGCCTCCGCCGGGCAGGCGCGGGTGAAGGCATTCAGGCCGCTGCGCGTGGCGCTCATGTCATCGGGCGACGAGATAATCCGCCCCCACGAGCCGTTCCGCGAGGGGGCCATCTATGACGCCAATCACTACATCCTGCGCGGGGCGCTGGCGGCGCTGGGGGCGGAGGTGGCCGATTACGGCGTGCTGGAGGATACCCGCGCGGCGGTGCGGGCGGCCTACGAGCGGGCGGTGGAGGAATGCGACGTCATCGTAACCTCCGCCGGGGCATCGCAGGGCGAGGCCGACTACATGGCCGAGACGGTGGCCGAAATGGGTGACCTGCACGCGTGGCGGCTGGCCATCAAGCCGGGCAAGCCGATAGGCTTCGGCCAGATAGGCGACACGGTGTTCATCGGCCTGCCGGGCAACCCGGTGGCCGCCTTCGTCACCTTCCTCATCTATGGCATGCCAACGCTGGCGGCCCTCGGCGGCCACCAGTGGCGGGAGCCAGAGCGCTATCCGCTGGCCGCCGGCTTCGCCATGAAACGGCGCAAGAAGGGCCGCCGCGAGTTCCTGCGCGGCTGGACGGAAAGGGACGCCGAGGGGCGGCTGGTGGTGCGCCGCTTCCCGCGCGACGGTTCCGGCCTCATATCGTCGCTCACCGCCGCGAGCGGCATAATCGAGCTGGACGAGGAGCTGGAGGCGGTGGAGGAAGGCCAGCCGGTGAACTTCATCCCCTTCGGCGAATTCGGCATCGGGCCTAAGTGAGGGCCGGTTCCCGCCGCCGGCCGCCGCCTGCTGTCATTGCCCGTCCCCGCATGGTCATTGCTCGTCGTCGGGGGAGGCTTGCGGAATGGAGCCGTCCTCTTCCACCACCGGGATGGCGTAGGCGCCCTTGAGCCAGCGGCCCAGGTCCACGTCGGCGCAGCGGCGCGAGCAGAAGGGGTGATAGCGGCGCTGGCTGGGCTGGCCGCAGATGGGGCACGGGCGCGGCGGGCGCAATGGCTCCACCGCCGCGGGCTTGTCGTTCTTGCCGGTCATTGCATCGCGCTTTCCGTCACAGCACGTCTCCCGGCTCGCCGTGCATCCATGCGTGATGCACCGGGTAGCCGTTGCCTTCCAGCAGCGAGACGGTCTCGTAAAGGGGCAGGCCCACCACCCCGGTGTAGGAGCCGTTGATGTGGCGCACGAAGGCCCCGGCGCGCCCCTGTATGGCATAGGCCCCGGCCTTGCCGCGCCATTCGTCGCAGGCCAGGTAGGTGTCGAGGTCGTTGCGCGACAGGCGCTTGAAGCGCACCTTCGTCTCCACCAGCTTCACCCGCAGCTTGCCGCCGGGAGCGGCCACGGCGACCGCCGTCAGCACCTTGTGCGAGCGCCCCGAGAGCAGGCGCAGAATGCGCCCGGCCTCTTCCAGCGTGGCGGCCTTGCCGATTATGCGCCGCCCCAGCGCCACCACCGTGTCGGCGGCTATCACGAAGACATCCCCCTCCAGCTCGCGCACCAGCGGCGCGGAAAGGGCGGCGGTGGCCTTCTCGCGCGCCATGCGCAGGGCGAAGGCGCGCGGCGTTTCGCGCTTTTGCGGGGTTTCGTCCACTTCCACGGGATTGAGCAGGTCGGGCTTCAGCGATGCCTGCTCGAGCAGCGCCAGGCGGCGCGGAGAGGCGGAGGCCAGCACCAGTTTGGCGGTCCGTGCGCTCATGTAACTCTTCTCCGCCGCTTGAGTATGAGGGAATTGGCCTACTTGAAGCGGTAGGTTATGCGGCCCTTGCTCAGGTCATAGGGCGTCATTTCCACCAGCACCCGGTCGCCGGCCAGCACGCGGATGCGGTTCTTGCGCATCTTGCCCGCCGTGTGGGCTATGATCTCGTGATCGTTGTCGAGCTTCACCCGGAAGGTGGCGTTGGGCAGAAGCTCGGTTACTACGCCTTCGAATTCAAGCAGTTCTTCCTTGGCCATGCGTGTGTGGTTCTCCGCTGTTTGGCTGTCCCCCGGTTCCCTGAAAAAGCTATGTAAGGCTTTTTGCCCGCCGCGCCAAGTTTTATCGCATCCGGGCCGCGGCCCGTGGCCGTCACTCCACGTCCAGCGGCTCCGTCCCGGAGGGCTTGCCGTCCTTGTCGAGGGTGATTTTCTCGATCCTCGCCTCCGCCTCCTTGAGCAGCTTCTCGCAATGCTTCTTCAGCGCCTCGCCGCGCTCGTAGATGGCGATGGACTTGTCCAGCGGCACGGAGCCGCGCTCCAGCTCGCCGACTATCTCCTCCAGCTCCCTCAGGGCTTCCTCGAAGCTCATCTCTTCCACCGGGCGTGTCCCTTCTCCGCCACTCATCTCCTCGCCGCTCATCCTCTCGTCCCTTTCATCAGCGCCTGCACGTGCGAACCGGCGGAGGCCGCCGTCGCCGCCAAGTCATAGCCGCCTTCGAGCATCGAGACAATGCGCCCGGCGCACATTCTCTCCGCCGCCTCCATGATGGCCAGCGTCACCCACACGTAGTCCTCCTCGCGCAGCTTGAGCATGGACAGGGGATCCTTTTCATGGGCGTCGAAACCGGCGGAGATGAAGATGAATTCCGGCATGAAGGCATCGAGCGCCGGCAACACGCGCGTCCGCACCGCCTCGCGGAAAAGCTTCGCCCCGGAGGAGGGCGGCAGCGGGCAGTTGACGATATTGCCGTGAGCGCCGGTCTCGGAAGCATCGCCGGAGCCGGGATAGGCCGGCGACTGGTGGGTGGAGCAATAGAGCACGTCCGGCTCGTCCCAGAATATCTCCTGGGTGCCGTTGCCGTGGTGGACGTCGAAATCGATTATGGCCACCCGCTCGACGCCGTATTCCTCCATGGCGTGGCGGGCCGCGATGGCCACGTTGTTGAACAGGCAAAAACCCATGGCGCGGCTGCTCTCGGCATGGTGTCCGGGCGGGCGCACGGCGCAGAAGGCGTTGTCGGCCTCCATCGCCGCCACCGCGTCGACGGCGGCGATACCGGCCCCGGCGGCGCGCAGGGCGGCGCGCCACGAGCCGGGCGACAGCCAGGTGTCGGCATCCAGCTGGACGAGCCCCTGTTCGGGGACGCGGCTTTCGATGTCGGTGACATGCTCTTCGGCGTGGGCCAGCAGCAGGTGGCCGCGGCCGGCCACCGGCGCGGGCAGGCGCTCCAATGCGTCGAAATGCGGCGATTGCAGCACCTTGTCGATGGCCTTCAGGCGCTCGGGGCGCTCCGGGTGGCCTTCCTCCACCAGGTGGCCGAGGCAGTCTTCATGGGAGACGTAAAGGGTTCTGAAAGCCATTACTTCCCGCCATCCTCCCGCTTGACGACAATCCCGTGGCGGTTCATGTCAGTCATGTGACAGTTTCCGAGGGTATGAACCCGATCGACGACGACTGTAAGCGGACAGGCGTGCGATGAGCAAGATGACGAGCGACATTTCCGCCGCCGTGGAGGCGCTGAAGGCCGGCAAGCTGGTGGCCTTCCCCACCGAGACGGTCTATGGGCTGGGGGCCGACGCGGGCAATGACGAGGCGGTGGCGGAAATATTCGCCGCCAAGGGCAGGCCGCGCTTCAACCCGCTCATCATCCACGTGGCCGACGTCGAGGCGGCCCTTGCTCTGGGCGACTTCCCGCCCGCCGCGCGCAAGCTGGCGGAAGCCTTCTGGCCGGGGCCGCTGACGCTGGTGGTTAAGCGCGCCGCCGGTTGCCCGGTGTCGCTCTTGGCCTCGGCGGGGCTTTCGACGCTGGCCATAAGGGTTCCGGCCCATCCGGTGGCGCGCCGCATGCTGCGCGCCTTCGCCTCCCCGGTGGCGGCCCCCTCGGCCAACATGTCGGGCCGGCTTTCGCCGACCGAGGCCGAACACGTGGCGGAATCGCCGCTGGCCGAAAGGGTGGCCGTCATTCTCGACGGCGGCGAATGCCCGGTGGGGCTTGAATCCACCATAATCGGCTTCGACGGCGAGGGCCGCGCCATGATGCTGCGTCCGGGCGGCGTGGGGCGCGAGGAGATAGAAGCCGCGCTGGGCCAGCCGCTTGCGCCAGGTCAGGCCGAGGCCGAACAGGCCGCCGCCGGGCAGGCGCGCGGAAAGGCGGGAGAGACGCCCTCCGCGCCGGGGCAGTTGAAGAGCCATTACGCGCCGCGCGCGCGCCTGCGCCTCGATGCGCGGCAGCCGCGGGAGGGCGAGATGTTCCTGGCCTTCGGCCCCGACGCGCCCAGGGGAGTGCCGGGGCTCAACCTGTCGCCCAGTGGCGACTTGCGCGAGGCGGCGGCCAACCTGTTCGCCTACCTGCGCATACTGGATGACACCGGGGTCGATACGATAGCCGTCGCGCCGGTGCCCGGCGAGGGGCTGGGCGAGGCGATAAACGACCGCCTGAGGAGGGCCGCCGCGCCGCGCGAAGGGGAAACGAGGGAAAAGGCCAACGAGGGAAAAGGCCGATGAAGCAGGCGCGTGATTTCGCCCCGCCGGGGCCGGAGCTGCTGGAGCGTTTCGCGGCCATAGTGGGCCAGCGCAACATGCTCACCGGGGGCGGCGACATGGCCCCCTACCTGCATGAATGGCGCGACAGGTATGTCGGGCGCGCCGCCTGCGTGCTGCTGCCCGGCTCGCAGGAGGAGGTGGCGGAAATACTGCGCCTGGCCGAGGCCCACGAGGTGGCGATAGTGCCGCAGGGGGGCAATACCGGGCTGGTGGGCGGCCAGATACCCTTCGATGGCGGCAACGAGGTGGTGCTGTCGCTGAAGCGCATGAAGCGCGTGATCGAGGTGGACGTGGAAAACGATTCCATCACGCTGGAGGCCGGGGTGGTGCTGGCCGACGCGCAGGCGGCGGCGCGGGAGGCGGGGAGGCTGTTCCCGCTGTCGCTGGCCTCGCAGGGGTCGTGCCAGATAGGCGGCAACCTCGCCACCAACGCCGGGGGGGTGAACGTGGTGGCCTACGGGGTGGCGCGCGCCCAGTGCCTGGGCCTGCGCGCCGTGCTGGCCGGTGGCCGGGTGGTGGGCTCCCTGTCGGGGCTGCGCAAGGACAACACCGGCTATGACCTGCGCGACGTGATGATAGGCTCGGAGGGCACGCTGGGGATAATCACCGCCGCGGTGATGCGCCTTTACCCGGCCCTGCCGGAGCGCTGCGTGGCCATCTGCGCGCTGGAAAGCCCGCGCGAGGCGGTGGAGCTGATCGGCGCGCTGCGCTCGAACCTGCGCTGCGCGCGGCTGACGGCGCTGGAGCTGATGAGCCACACCGGCATGAGCTTCGCCACCACCCACCTGAAACTGCGCCGGCCGCTGGCCGGGGTGTCGCCGTGGTATGTGCTGGTGGAGCTTTCCGGCGCCGGCGGCGAGCCTTCGCTGGTCGAGGAGATGGAGCATGTCCTCGGCGCGGCCTTCACGGCGGGGCTGGTGGAAGACGCGGCCATCGCCCGCAGCGAGGCCCAGGCGGAGGAATTCTGGCGGCTGCGCGAGGGGCTGTCGGAGGCCCAGAAGTTCGAGGGCGGCTCGATCAAGAACGACATATCGGTGCCGGTGTCGAAAATCCCCGAATTCATCGAACGCGCCACCAGGGCGGTGCATGACCTGATCCCCGGCATCCGCCCGGTACCCTTCGGCCACGTGGGCGACGGCAACTTGCATTTCAACCTCTCCCAGCCGCCGGACATGGACAGGGAGGAATTCCTCTCGCGCTGGGAAGAGGTGGTGGAGGCGGTCAACGAGGTGGTGCTGGCGCTCGGCGGCTCCATATCGGCGGAACACGGCATAGGGCGCATGAAGCGCCACTGGCTGAAGCGGGTAAAGCCAGCCGCCGAGATCGCCGCCATGCGCTCCCTGAAGCAGGCCCTCGACCCGAAGGGAATACTCAACCCCGGCAAGCTGCTGCCGTGAATGCGGCGGGCGAACGGGGCCGGGCGGGAACATGGGCGGAGGCGGTTAAATCCATGTCATGGAGGGCAAATGAGATTGCCGCGCGCGGTGGGCGGCGATATAACCGGCTGCATGGATGATACATTGAGAAAATACGCCACCGCCGACGTGCCGCGCTATACCAGCTATCCGACGGCGGTGCAGTTCCGCGACGATTTCTCCCACGACACGTGGAAGGGCTGGCTGGCGGCCCTGCCGGAGGACGCCTCGCTGTCGGTCTATGTCCACATCCCCTTCTGCGAGCAAATGTGCTGGTATTGCGGCTGCCACACATCGGTGCCCAATACCTATGACCGGGCCGAGCGCTACGTGAAGCGGCTGCTCAAGGAAATCGAGATGACCGCGCCGCTGGTGGGCGGGCCCAGGGGGCGGGTGACCCATTTCCACTTCGGCGGCGGCACCCCCACCTACCTGCGCGAGGAACACCTGGCCTCCATCGTCGAGGCGGTGCGCCGCCACTTCGGCTTCGCCGAGGGGGCGGAGATAGCCGTGGAGATGGATCCGCGCGGCTTCACTTCCGACAAGGCCAAGGCGCTGGCCGACATGGGCTTCAACCGCGGCAGCTTCGGGGTGCAGGATTTCAACCCGCGCGTCCAGCAACTGATAAACCGCATCCAGCCGTTCGAGATCGTCGAGCAATGCGTGCATGACCTGCGGGCGGCGGGCATAGAGGCGGTCAACTTCGACCTCATCTACGGCCTGCCCGGCCAGACGCTGGAGAGCGTGCGCGAGACGGCCCGCCAGGCGGCCCTGCTGGGGCCCGACCGCATCGCCGTGTTCGGCTATGCCCACGTGCCGTGGTTCAAGAAACACCAGAAGATGATCCGCGACGAGGACCTGCCGGACATCGACGCCCGCTATGACCAGGCGCTGGCGATGAGCGAGGGGCTGTGTTCCAACGGCTACGAGATGATAGGGCTCGACCATTACGCGCGCCACGGCGACCCGATGATCGCCGCCCTGCATGACGGCACCCTGCGGCGCAACTTCCAGGGCTATACCGTCGATCCGGCGGATGCCCTCATGGGCTTCGGCTGCTCGGCCATATCATCCATGCCGCAGGGCTTCGCCCAGTCGTCGCGCGACATGGCCAGGTGGGCCACGGCGATAGACAAAGGCGAGCTGCCCATTGACCGCGGCGTGGCCTACACGAAGGAAGACCTGATGCGGGCCGAGATCATCGAAAAGCTGATGTGCTTCCTGAGGGCGCGCCCGGAAGAGATAGCGCGCCGCCACGGCTTCGACCCCGAGAGCATATCCGAAGCATGGGACAAGCTGAAGCCGCTGGAGGCCGACGGCCTGTGCCGGGTGGAGGACGGCGAGGTCATCGTCCCCGAGGAGCGCCGCCTCTTCGTGCGCACCGTGGCGGCGGCCTTCGACGCCTATTACAAGCCCCAGCCCAACCGCCACGCCAAGGCGGTGTAGGGAGGGGGGGTCTTTTTCTGTGCCGCCCACCGCCCCGCGCCCCCGCAGGAGTCTTTTTGTGCCGCCCACCGCCCCACGCCCCCGCAGGAGTCTTTTCGTGCCGCCCACCGCCCCACGCCCCCGCCCGACCACCCAGTATTGTGGGTAAGTGGTCGGTCGGGGGCGTGGCGCAGTGGGCTGGGCTGGTGTCTGGCCCCGGTGGGGGTGGGGGGAGTCTTTTTCTGTGCCGCCCACCGCCCCGCGCCCCCGCAGGAGTCTTTTCGTGCCGGCCACCGCCCCCCGCCCCCGCCCGACCCCCCAGGAGTGTGGGTAAGTGGTCAGGCGGGGGGGTGGGGCAGTGGGCTGGGTTGGGGGCTGGCCCCGGTGGGGGGGGTTATATAAGCCCCATGTCCTTCAGCTCTTCCATGTCCAGGCGGAATTGCAGCTTGTTGAGTTGTTCGAACACCGTGTCGGTGAAATCGCTCAGTTCGTAATGCTGGAAGCTGGTCGGGGCCTCGATCTGGCCGAGGGCGAAGCCGCGGAACGAGAAGCCCGGTCCTTCCACCGTGGCCATGGTGTCGGGGGTGAGCTTGGGCAGCGCCACCTCGCCCTTCAGGTAGAGATCGAGATATAGCTCCGATGCATCCTCGTCCTTGAGCAGGTCGCCGACGAAGGCATTGCGGGCGGGGTGAAAGCGGCAGTTTTCGAACCTCTCCATCAGTTCGCGCGCTTTCCTGATGGAGCGCATCGACTTGTCCACCATGAACAGGAAGATCACCTCCATCCCGGCCTCGCGGGCGGCGTCGAAAAAGGCGATCTTTTCCGCCTCGCGCAGGAAGTCATCGAGATGGCGGGCCGGGATGTCCATGACATGATCGCGGCGCGGCGCTTCCATCACCGCGTCGAATATGCGCACCCGGCCGCCGATGGTGGAAAAATCGGCGGCCAGTGACTGCCCCGGCCAGCGGGCGGCCAGTGGCGCGTCCGGCTCGTCCAGGTCGATGATGAAGGGCCGTTCGCCGGACAGGCGCAACCAGTCCGCCACCAGCCGCGCCAACAGCGTCTTGCCGTTGCGCGCCCGGTCGGAGCAGATAACGTGCAGGGCGGGCCTGTCACTCATGATGCGGCCCTTCTTGCCATTTTGCGGGGATCAGAAACCCTGTCTGCGCTTACCCTTCAAGAGCGCTTTCCAGCCAGGAGACTATCTGGCCCTTGGGGGCGGCGCCGACCTGCTGGGAAACGACCTCGCCGTTCTTGACCAGCATCAGGGTGGGAATGCCGCGCACCCCGTATTGGGCCGGGGTGGAGGGATTGTCGTCGATGTTGACCTTGACCACCTTCACCTTGCCGGCCATTTCCTGCGAAATCTCGTCGAGCGCCGGGGCGATCATCTTGCACGGGGCGCACCACTCGGCCCAGAAGTCCACCAGCACCGGGGTGTCGGACTTCAGGACCTTCTCCTCGAATTCCGCATCGTTGACATTTTCGGCCATTTGCCTGTCTCCTGCTTCATGAAAATCCGCGGCCGCCGATGAGAGCGGCCTTACCACGCATTTATTGAGGCCAGACCCTAGATAACAGCGGGCGGATGGTCAAGGACGCCGCGGCGGCTGTTTCACGATGCGCGTGCCCGGGACGCTTGCGCCATCGCTCTTGACGCTGCCGCCGGTGCGTGCCATTCGCACCCCCATGAGCGAACAGAAGCACATACGCAATTTCTCCATCATCGCCCACATAGATCACGGCAAGTCGACGCTTGCCGACCGGCTTATCCAGATCTGCGGCGGGCTGAGCGAGCGCGAGATGACCGAGCAGGTGCTCGACAACATGGAGCTGGAGCGCGAGCGCGGCATCACCATCAAGGCGCAGACGGTGCGCCTGAGCTACCGCGCGAAAGACGGGCAGACCTACCAGTTGAACCTCATCGACACCCCCGGGCATGTCGATTTCGGCTACGAGGTGTCGCGCTCGCTGGCCGCCGTGGAGGGCTCGCTGCTGGTGGTGGACGCCTCGCAGGGGGTGGAGGCGCAGACCCTCGCCAATGTCTACCAGGCCATCGACAACGACCACGAGATCATCACCGTGCTCAACAAGGTGGACCTGCCCGCCGCCGAGCCCGAGCGGGTGCGCCAGCAGGTGGAGGACGTGATCGGGCTGGACGCTTCCGACGCGCTGGAAATATCGGCCAAGACCGGCATGGGGGTGGAAGAGGTGCTGGAGGCCATAGTGGAGCGCCTGCCGCCGCCGCAGGGCGACCCCGACGCGCCGCTCAAGGCGCTGCTGGTGGATTCCTGGTATGATCCATATCTCGGCGTGGTGGTGCTGGTCAGGGTGTTCGACGGCGAGCTGAAAAAGGGCCAGAAGATAAAGCTCATGTCGTCGGGGGCCGTCTACCAGATCGACCGAGTGGGCGTGTTCACCCCCAAGAAGGAGATGGTGAAGGCCCTGGGGCCGGGCGAGATAGGCTTTCTCACCGCCGCCATCAAGGAAGTGGCCGACACCCGCGTCGGCGACACCATAACGGAAGAGAAAAATCCCACCAGCGAGCCACTGCCCGGCTTCAAGCCCGCCCAGCCGGTGGTCTTCGCCGGTTTCTTCCCCGTCGATTCGGCCGAGTTCGAGGATCTGCGCGAGGCCATGGGCAAGCTCAGGCTCAACGACGCCAGCTTCGAATACGAGATGGAAACCTCCGCCGCCCTGGGCTTCGGTTTCCGCTGCGGATTCCTCGGGCTGCTGCACCTGGAGATCATCCGCGAGCGCATCGAGCGCGAGTTCAACATCGACGTGATAACCACCGCCCCGTCGGTGATCTACCACGTGCATCTCACCGACGGCACGATGATCGAGCTGCACAACCCGGCCGACATGCCCGACGTGGTCAGGATCGACCGCATCGAGGAGCCGTGGATAGAGGCCACCATACTGGTGCCCGACGAATACCTGGGCGCGGTGCTGAAGCTGTGCGAGGACAGGCGCGGACGGCAGAAAGACCTCACCTATGCCGGAACCCGCGCCATGGTGGTCTACGAGCTGCCGCTCAACGAGGTGGTGTTCGATTTCTACGACCGCCTGAAATCCATCACCCGCGGCTATGCCAGCTTCGATTATCACATGACCGGATACGAGCCCGGCGACCTGGTGAAGATGCAGATACTGGTCAACGGCGAGCCGGTGGACGCGCTGTCGGTCATCGTTCACCGCGAGCGGGCGCAAAGCCGCGGGCGCGCCATGTGCGAGAAGCTGAAGGAGCTGATCCCGCGCCACATGTTCAAGATACCCATACAGGCGGCCATCGGCGGCAAGATAATAGCCCGCGAGACGATAGGCGCGCTGCGCAAGGACGTCACCGCCAAGTGCTACGGCGGCGACATAACCCGGAAGCGCAAGCTGCTGGAAAAGCAGAAGGCGGGCAAGAAGAAGATGCGCCAGTTCGGCAAGGTCAACATCCCCCAGGACGCCTTCATCAAGGCGCTGAAGATGGACGGGGATTGATTACTCTTCTTCCCCTTCGCGGGCGGTTATCACGTGGGCGGGCCAGGCTATGCGCACTATGGCCCCGTGTTCGGGGGCCGGGCGGTTGGCCAGCCCCAGAGTGGCGCCGGAGCGCTCCAGCAGTGTCTGGGCGATGAAGAAGCCCAGCCCCATGCCCGGCGGGCGCTGGTTGTCGTCGTGTTCGCCGCTGTCGTAGAACGCGCCGCGGGTGGTGACGTATGGATCGCCCAGCCTGTCCATTATCTCCTCCGGGAAGCCTTCGCCATCGTCCATGATGGTCACCGCCACTTCCTCGCCGTCCCATTCGGCCTCCACCACCACCTCGCTGACGGCGAAATCGGCGGCGTTCTCCATTATGTTGCCAAGCCCGTAGATGATGCCCGGACTGCGCCGGATGACAGGCTCCGGCAGGGGGCTGCCGTCCTCGCCGGGGCGCGCTATCACCTGCAGCCGCACCTCGACGTCGGGCCCGCGCAGGGGCTCCATTATCTCGCGCAGCATGACGGTGAGGTTGACGCTGGCCAGCATGGCGTCGCTCTGTTCGCCGCGGTCGG
>CAZXTT010000076.1:0-3643 GCA_964643775.1 uncultured Rhizobiaceae bacterium
CGACGGGTGGACGAAGGCCATATACGCGCTGGCGCTGGCCGGGGGGCTGGCGCGGGTGGCGGCCGTTTACCTGCCCATCGGCTACACCGGCGCGGTGCACATGTCGGGGACGTTCACGGCGCTGGCGCTGGCGCTTTTCGCGGTGCGCTACGGGCCGATATTCTTCCGCCCGCGGGCGGGGTGACGGCCGGCGCGGGACTTTCGCAAGGCCCCGGCAGGGATCAGGGCGAGAAGCTCAGCAGGCGGGCGTCCTTGGTCACCAGCAGGGCCTCGCCGCGGCCATCGCCGTCGAGGTCGGCGGCCAGCAGGGGGCTGTCCAGTTCGCCGCCCATGTCCATGGAGGCTATCACCTTCAGCGCGCCGTCGCGGAAGGCCACCACCCGCAGGCGCTTGCGGTCGGCGTCGGGCAGGACGAGGTCGGGGCGTCCGTCGCCGTCCCAGTCGAAGCTCACCGCCTCCTGTAGCTCGCGCGAGCCTGCCTTGTGATTGGAGAATCCGGCCAGCTCGCCGATGATGGCCAGCTTGCCGCCGGTGAGGCGGGCCACTTTCAGCACGCCGCCGATGTGGGGCGTTTCCACCCAGGCTATCTCCGTCTTGCCGTCGCCGTCGAAATCACCGGCGGCGGCCATGTTCAGCCACCGGTGGGGGCGGCCGATGTGATCGCCGCGGGCCAGCAGCTCGAGGCGCTCGTCCCCGCCCTGCCCGCGCAGGGCATAGACGGCCAGCGCCGCGCCCTTTTTCACGTGGGTGTGGATGACCACCACCTCGTCCCTGCCGTCGCCGTCGAGGTCGATGATGCGCGCCATGCGATCCTCGAATACCTCGCTTTCGGGCAGTATCAGCTCCACCCGGCGGCCACGGGCGTCCCTCACCGCCAGCCCACCGGCCTCTATGTTGTCGCCCAGCACGGCGTGGTCATAGCGGCGGGTGGGGCGGGTGAGCCAGGCCTCCATGATGTTGCGCCGCCCCACGGTAACGCGCGCGTCGGGGATGGCGAAGGGCTTTCTTTTTGCCCGGAACTTGGGGATGTAGCGGCCCCCGATGGGGTGAAAGCGCGGCTGGCCGCCCTTCATGTCGAAGCGCATCCACAGGCTGTCGCAGCGCTCGAAGAACACGTGGCCGGGCAGCGAGCCGGCATGAATGCCGGAAAGCAGGGCGTCGCCGGAGCGGATGGTGGCGATGCAGCGGATGTTGCCGGCCAGCCTCTTCACCTTGCCCGCCGCGGCGGTGGCGGAGGGTGCGGCAGTGGCGGTGGCGATCAGGGCCAGCGCCGCGAGGGAGCCGAAGAGCGCTTTTTTCATTTCAGACCAATCCGTGGCGGTGGGCGAAGTCGGCTATATGGCGGGCCGTTTCGGCGGGCTGCTCGATGCAGATCATGTGGGCGGCGCTGGCTATTTCCACGTAATCGCAGCCGGGGATGATGTCGGCCATGGATTTCACCAGTCGCGGCGGGGTGGAGCCGTCGCTGTCGCCGCACAGGGCCAGCGCCGGGACGTTAACCGCCCTTGCGGCGGCGGTGTAATCGGCGTCGCGGAGGGCGAAGCAGGTGCCTATGTAGCCGCCCACCGGGCAGCGCAGCACCATGTTGCGGCATCCGGCGACGTCGTCGGCATTGGCGGCGCGGAAGCCCGCGGTGAACCACGCCTGCTCGATCATCGGCCATATGGAGGCCAGGCCCTCGCCGGCCACCTTGGCTATGCGCCCGTCCCAGGCCTCGTCATTGCCCAGCTTGTGGGCGGTGTCGCAAAGGATCAGCCCGGCCACCAGGTCGGGGCGGCTCTCGCTCAGGCCGAGGGCCACCTGGCCGCCCACGGATATGCCGCAGATGATGGCCTCCCTCATGCCCTCGGCGTCCATGATGGCGGCGAGGTCGGCGACGTGATCGGACATGGAATAGGGCGGCTGGCCGACATCGGAGAGGCCGTGGCCGCGCTTGTCATGGAACAGGAAGCGGAAGTTCCGCTCGCCCAGCTCGCGGGCCACCGCGTCCCAGATGCGCATGTCGGTGCCCAGCGAGTTTATGAACACCAGCGGGCGGCCCTCGTCATCGCCGCCGGTGCGATAATGCAAGGTGACGCCGTTCGCCGTCATGAAGGCCATTCAGAGTCTCCCTTCAAATCACGAGGTTCCGTTCAAACCACGAGGCCGGAAAGAGCCATTCGAGTCCAGACCCTGGGGTCTGGTCTCAATAAATGCATGGATGCCAGCGTCAAAAAGCCCTTGAGATGCAGGGTATTTGACGCCCGAAGGGTTGCCGCAGAAAAAATCGGCATGAGCCGCATGACTTTCATTTTCCATCTCTTTTCGATCCATGCCGATTTTCTCTCCGGCAACTGGCGCCATGCATTTATTGAGTCCAGACCCTAGCGCGGGGCGCGCTTGGCGAGGATGCGTTGCAGGGTGCGGCGGTGCATGTTGAGCTGGCGGGCCGTCTCGGAGACGTTACGATTGCACAGCTCGTAGACGCGCTGGATGTGCTCCCAGCGCACCCGGTCGGCGGACATGGGGTTTTCCGGCAGCGCCGCCTTGGTGCCCGGCTCGGCCACCAGCGCCTTGAAGATGGCGTCGGCGTCGGCGGGCTTGGCGAGATAGTCGATGGCCCCCAGCTTTACCGCCGTCACCGCCGTGGCGATGTTGCCGTAGCCGGTGAGCACTATGGCGCGCGCGTCGGGGCGGGCACGGTGCAGGATCTCTATTACGTCCAGCCCGTTGCCGTCCTCCAGGCGCATGTCGACCACCGCGTAATCCGGCGGGTTGCCGCGCGCCTCGGCCATGCCTGCGGCCACCGTCTCGGCGGTGCGCACGACGAAGCCACGGCTCTCCATGGCGCGCGCCAGGCGGTTCAGGAAGGGGCGGTCGTCATCGACCAGCAGCAGCGTCTTGCCTTCGACGGAAACCTCGGTGTTCATGAGCATTCTCCCCGTGCTCCACTGTCCTGCCCTGCCGCTCACCGCTGGGCGGGATTCAAGGACGTGGGCGTGATCGTGATCTTCTCATGGTTATTTTCGCCATATTCTATAACGCCTTGTGGCCGATCATACAAATCCGGCAAGGCCGGGCGGCGGGAAATGGTCGTCACCACCGCCGAAGGGAGCGCAAGAACTCCACCACCGCCGCCTTGTGGGCCTTGTCGCCGACGGCGTTCATGTGATCGCGGCCGGGCAGGACGACGACCCGCGAGCCGGGGATGAGGCGGGCCAGAGGTTCGGGCGGGCCTGCTATTTCGTCGAGCTCCCCCACGGTTATCAGCACCGGCATGGAAAGGGCGGCAAGGGCGTTCGCGTCGAGCGGCTGGCGGCCGGAGCGCATGCAGGCGGCAAGGGCCTTGAGGTCGCCGCCGGTGCGCTCGGCGAACTGGCGGAAGGCGCGGCCCCTGGCGGAGGGCACTTCATTGATGCTTTCGGCCTCCAGCGCGGCGGCTATCTCCTCGGCGTGGCCCACTCCCTTGAGCAGGTTGGCGGCCATGCCGGAGAGGATCAGGGAGGCGACCCTTTCGGGGTGGGAGACGGCGAGGAAGGCGGCCACCCGCGCGCCCATGGAATAGCCCATGACATGGGCGGCGGGGATGCCGAGGTGATCCAGCAGGCGGCGGGCGTCGGCGGCCATGAGGGGGGATGAATAATCGGCCGGATCGTAAGGCTTG
>CAZXTT010000077.1:0-2655 GCA_964643775.1 uncultured Rhizobiaceae bacterium
CAAAAAAAGAGCCGCGCAAAGGCGCGGCTCATAGTCTAACAGGGAGGCGTCAAACAGAGTGGACAGGAGCCACTCGGAAGAAATCCAGATGTCTGGATTACGTTAACCATACTAAGCGATATATCCTTACCAAAAGGTTAACGGATTTTCGTTTTTTGGGGAAAATTTTCTGATGTTTTGTTTTTTTGACTGGTGAGAAGATTCAATCGTTACTGTTTTTGCGCCGCAATGCGGGTTTTCGTGGTGTGCCGGGGGAAGGGCATTTGTCTCGCCGATGGTTAATCGGAACGCCGGAAACGGGCGGCGAAGAAGCCGTCGAGCCGCTTTGAGACAGCCAGATCCATGTGCGGCAGGGCGCGGTAATCGCCGTGTTCGTTCACCAGGTGGGCAAGCCCGCCCACCTCGCGCGGCTTCACTGGCAGGCGGGCGAAGGCGTCGCCGTGGCGCTCGAGGAAGGCGCGGGCCTGCGTTTCCCCCTCCTGTGGCTGCAAGGAACAGACGCAATAGACGAGCAGGCCGCCGGGCCTGACGAAGGAGGCGGCGCGGTCGAGCATGCGTGCTTGCAGGCGCGCCAGTTCGGCCATCTGTTCCGGCGTCTTGCGCCACAGCACCTCCGGGTGGCGGCGGGCGGTGCCGGTGGCGGTGCAAGGGGCGTCGAGCAGCACGGCGTCAAAGGGGGCATCGGGAGCCCATTCGAGCATGTCGGCGTTGATGATGGCGGCATCCAGCCCGAGGCGGGCGAGGTTTTCCCTTAGCCGTTCGAGGCGCTTTCGGGACAGGTCGAGGGCGGTGACCTTGGCCCCGGCGGCGGCCAGTTGCGCCGTCTTGCCGCCGGGGGCGGCGCACAGGTCGAGGACGTTCAGTCCCGCCACGTCGCCGAGCAGGCGGGCGGGTATGGCGGCGGCGGCGTCCTGCGGCCACCACGCGCCCTCGCCGTAGCCGGGCAGGGAGGGAACCGGGGCGGGGGCCTCCAGGCGCAGGGAGCCGGTGGGCAGGACGGTGGCGGAAGCCGCGGCCCCGGAGGAGGTGAAGGCCGCGGCCCAGTGCTCGGCGCCTGGGGGGGCCTTCAGCGTGAGGTCGAGCCGTGGTTCGTGCATCAGGGCGTCGGTCATGGCGGCGAGCTGCTCCCTGCCCCACGCGGCGCGCCAGTTGCCGCGCAGCCAGTGGGGGATGTTCAGCTCTTGTGGGGCCTCCTCGAGCAAGAGATCCCGCCGGCGGGCGACATTGCGCAACAGGGCGTTGACCAGCCCCGACAGGTGG
Source organism: uncultured Rhizobiaceae bacterium (assembly GCA_964643775.1). GTDB lineage: Bacteria > Pseudomonadota > Alphaproteobacteria > Rhizobiales > Aestuariivirgaceae > Thermopetrobacter. The sequence continues at coordinate 1,261 of CAZXTT010000077.1, forward strand.
CGGATCCCGCGGTCGTTCTTCACCAGGCGCACGGCGGCGTCTATGGCGGCGTGGGCGGGGACGCGCATGAACAGCAGTTGCGCGGCGGCGCTCATCAGCACCGCCTGCGCATGGCGGGCCCTGGCGGGCAGGGACTTGCGCATGAGGCGGGCGAGGATGGCCTCGAGCTGGCCGCGGCGGCGCAAGGTGGTGCGGGCGATGTTGATGGCCAGCGCCCGGTCGCGGGGGGCGAGGGCGTCGAGCTGGCGCGCCTCGCGGCCCAGGGCCTCGGTGAGGGTGTCATCGCCATGCATGACGCGCCCGGCGATGGCCGCGGCGGCGCGGCGCGCGGCGAGGCCGGGCGGGTTTTTGCCGGTGGAGGTCAAGTCAGCCCCACGGGCCGGAGGCGGGGCCGTTGCCGCCGCCGTCGTTGCCCCATGGGCCGGTGAAATCACGCCGTGGCTGGTGCTGGCCGCGGGCCGCGCCGGGGGCGGTGGAGACGCCCATCTCGCGGGCCAGCTCCACGAGGGCGGCGATGCGGTTTTCGGTATTGGGGTGGGTGGAGAAGAGGTTGTCCATGCCCTGCCCGGTCAGCGGGTTGACGATGAACAGGTGGGCGGCCTCGGGGTGGCTCTCGGCGTGCTGGTTGGGGATGCGCCTGGCGTAGGCGGAGATCTTCTCCAGGGCGCGGGCCAGCCACAGGGGGTTGCCGGCGATTCGCGCGCCCTCGCGGTCGGCGGCGTATTCGCGGGTGCGGGAAATGGCCATCTGCACCAGCATGGCGGCCAGCGGGGCGAGGATCATCATGAGGAGGGTTCCGATGAACCCCAGCGGGTTGTTGCGGTCGCGGCCACCGAAGAACATGGCGAAGTTGGCCAGCATGGAGATGGCGCCGGCGATGGTGGCGGTGATGGTCATTATCAGGGTGTCGCGGTTCTTTATGTGGGCCAGCTCGTGGGCGATGACACCGGCCAGCTCCTCGCGGTCGAGCGCCTGCAGGATGCCGGCGGTGACGGCCACGGCGGCGTGATCGGGGTCGCGCCCGGTGGCGAAGGCGTTGGGCTGGGCCTCGTCCATCAGGTAGACCCTGGGCATGGGCATGCCGGCGCGGCGGGCCAGTTCGCGCACCAGGGCGTAAAGCTCCGGCGCGGAGGCCTCGTCCACCGGGTGGGCGCCGTTCATGCGCAGCACCATCTTGTCGGAGTTCCACCACGAGAAGATGTTCATGCCGGCGGCGAAGAGCAGCGCCATTATCATGCCCCCCTGGCCGCCGAGCAAATAGCCCATCCCCATGAACAGGGCGGTCAGCGCCGCCAGCAGGAATGTCGTCTTGATGTAGTTCATGGTCGATCCGCCCCGGTGGTTTCAGGTTTTCATGGGCGAATATGAGCATGCGGGGGCTGTCATGCAAGGGGG
>CAZXTT010000078.1:0-8497 GCA_964643775.1 uncultured Rhizobiaceae bacterium
TCGAGACCTGAGCCTGACGGTTGGCGGCGCGCCCGGACTGCCCCCCCGGGCGCGCCACTTCCGCGAAGCCTTCAGGGGCTTTCGCAAGACGCATTCAGCCAGTGCCCCGGCTGAATGCGTTTTGCGTTTCATGTCAGCCCGCCAGGCGCGGCTCTTCCGCCAGCTCCATCAGTCGCTCCATGTCCACGTGCCGCTCCACGTGTTCCGCCAGTTCGTCGAGCGTCCGTTGCGTCTGCTCCCGCCAGTTCATCCCCGCCGCGCGCCCTCCCAGCATCTCGATGAAAGCGGCGCGGAAGCCGTCTGATGCGAAGGCCCCGTGCAGGTAGGTGCCCATCACGCGCCCGTCGGCGCTCACCGCCCCTTCCGGCCTGCCGTCCACCGTGGCGAAGGGGCGCGCGCAATCATCCCCGCCGCTTGCCCCCATGTGTATCTCGTAGGCCTCTATCGGCTCTCCCGTGGCCGCGTGAACGGCATTGGTGCGGCGGGTCGTCTTGGCGGGCTCGATATGCGTCTCCACCTCCAGCAGCCCCACCCCCTCCATGCTGCCCGCCTTTCCCTCCACCCCGTGGCGGTCGTGGATGACCCGCCCCAGCATCTGGTAGCCGCCGCATATCCCCAGCACGCGCCCGCCGCGCCGCGCGTGCGCCCTTATGTCGATGTCCCAGCCCTGCCGGCGCATGAAGGCCATGTCGGCCATGCTTGCCTTGCTGCCGGGGATTATGACGAGCGCCGCGTCGGCGGGCAGGGGCCGCCCCGGCGGGATCATCTCCAGCCGCACCGAGGGCTCTGCCCGCAGCGGATCGAGGTCGTCGAAATTGGCGATCCGCGACAACCTCGGCACGGCGACGAGGATGCTCCCCTCGCCATCATGGCCGCCCATCCCGCCTGCCGCATCGCCAAGCGTCGCCGCGTCTTCCGCCGGCAGGCGCGCCGCCTTGGGGAAATGGGGCACGATGCCCAAGAGAGGCTTGCCGGTGCGCCGCTCGATGAATTCCGCCCCCTCGCGGAACAGCTCCGGGTCGCCGTGGAAGTTGTTCACCAGCAGCCCCCTGACGCGCCGCGCGTCTTCCCCGCCCATGACCTCCAGCGTGCCGACCAGCGCCGCGATTACCCCGCCGCGATGAATGTCCCCCACCAGTACCACCGGCGCTTCCACCAGCTCCGCGAACCCCATGTTGGCCAGGTCATTGTCGCGCAGGTTCACTTCCGCCGGGGAGCCCGCCCCCTCCACTATCACCACGTCGTTTTCCGCGCACAGCCGCGCGAAGCTCTCCATCACCGCCGGCATGAATTCGCTCCGCGCGCGGAAGTATTCCCGCGCGCTCATGGTGGCGGCGCGCCTGCCCTGCACGATCACCTGCGCCCCGCGCTCGCTCTCCGGCTTGAGCAGCAGCGGGTTCATGTCCGTGCGCGGCTGCCGCCCCGCCGCCAGCGCCTGCAATGCCTGGGCGCGCCCTATCTCGCCGCCGTCGGCGGTCACCGCCGCGTTGTTGGACATGTTCTGCGGCTTGAACGGCGCGACCCTCGCCCCCCGCCTGGCCAATGCCCGGCACAGGGCGGCGCAAATCAGGCTCTTGCCCACCCCGGAGCCCGTGCCCTGTATCATCAGCACCCGCGCGCCCATCACCCGTCCTCCGGCGCGGCGCATATCACGTGGGCGAACGAGCCGCACACCTTGCCCCGCCGCAGCCCCATGGGCGGCAGCTCCTCGCCGCGCGCGTCGCGCGCCGCGAACAGCGCCGCCGCCTCTCCCTGGCCGGTGACGGTGGCGTAATGGAACTCGTGGCCGCGCAAGCGCCGGGGAAAGGGCAGGGGGGACGAATGCTCAAGCACGCGGTATCCCAGGTGCAGGCGGCGGCGGGCCAGCGAGCTGCGCAGCGGCAGCAGCCCGGCCATGGCATGCGCCTCCCCCCTTTCGTCGCCCAGCTCCTCGCCCAGCACCATGAAGCCGCCGCACTCGCCATAGACCAGCGCCCCGCGCTCCGCCGCCTGCCGCAGGCCCTCCATGAAGCGCCCCGCCGCCGCCAGCTTTCCGGCGTGCAGCTCCGGGTAGCCGCCGGGCAGGAACACCGCGTCGCAGTCCTCCGGCGGCGCTTCATCGGCGAGCGGCGAGAAGAAGCTCATCTCCGCCCCCGCCCTTCGCCAGTCGGCCAGCATGTGCGGATAGCAGAAGGCGAATGCCTCGTCGCGCGCCACCGCCAGCCGCTGCCCGAGCGGCGGCAGGACCGGGGGGGCATTACCGGCGGCGTCAGCGGCATTGCCCCCGGCACCGGCCGCCAGCGGGCGCGTCAGGTTGGCCAGCCTGCACAGGGCGATATGCTCCGCCGCCATCTCCGCGGCCCGCTCCAGCAGCCCCTCCAGGTCCGGATGCTCCCCCGCCTGCACCAGCCCCAGGTGGCGCGCCGGCAGCTCCATCTCGGCCCGCCTCGGCATGCGCCCGACCACCGGTATGCCGGTGGCCTCCTCGATGGCGCGGCTGAGCATCTCGCCGTGGCGCTCGCTGGCCACCCGGTTGAGGATGACGCCCGCCACCTTCACCGCGGGGCGGAAGTTGGCGAAACCGCCGACCAGCGCCGCCACCGACTGCCCCTGCCGCGAGCAATCGACCACCAGCACCACCGGCAGCGAAAACATCTCCGCCAGCTCCGCCGTCGAGCCGCCCCCGCCGGCTGCCCCGTCGAACAGCCCCATGACGCCCTCCACCAGCAGCAGCTCGGCATCGCCCGCCGCCATGGCAAGGCGCGCCGCCAGCTCGCCCCGACCCATGGCCCACGGGTCGAGGTTGAGGCATTCGCGCCCGCTGGCGGCGGCGTGGAAGGCCGGGTCTATGTAATCCGGCCCCACCTTGGCGGCGGCCACGTCCACCCCGCGCTTGCGCATCAGCGCCAGCAGCGCCAGCGTCACCAGCGTCTTGCCGCTGTTCGACGCCGGGGCGGCGATAAGCAGCGCCTCGCTTCCGGCGCTGTGGCGCGTCACGTGGCAGATTTCGTCCTTCATGCGCCCTCTCCGGCTGTCAGCCAAGCGGCAGGCCGCCGGCCAGCTTAGAGAACCAGTCCAGCTCCCGCCTGTTGGCCCCCGCGTGGCCGATCACCACCAGTGCCGGGCCGGGCACCCGCGACACGTCGAATTGCCCCTCCGCCACCGCTTCGAGCGTCGTCTCGAAGACCCGCTGATGGGGCAGCGAGGCGCTGGAGACGAAGGTCAGCGGCGTATCCCCGCCGCGCCCGGCGGCCAGCAGCCGCGCCGCCACCTCGGCGGCCTTCCTCAGCCCCATGTAGAGCACAATTACCTCCGCCGCCCTGGCCGTCGCCCGCCAGTCGATGTCCGGCGTTTCGCCGCGCTTGTCATGGGCGGTGAGGAACAGCACCGACGAGTTGATCTCCTTGCTGGTGGCCGGGATGCCGGCATAGGCCAGTCCGCCGATGCCCGCCGGAATGCCCGGTATGACGCGAAACCGCACCCCGGCGCGCGCCAGCTCCAGCGCCTCTTCCGCCCCCCGCCCGAACAGGTATGGATCGCCCCCCTTCAGCCGCAACACCCGCCTGCCTTCCCGCGCCAGCCGCGTCAGGGTGGCGGTTATCTGCGGCTGCTTCGCCGAATCGGCCCGCCCGCCGCGCTTGCCCGCGGATATTATCTCGGCGCGTGGATTGGCCAGCTCGAGGATGCCTTCATTGACCAGGGCGTCATGCACGATCACATCGCAATGGCGCAGTCCGTGAAAGGCCAGCAGCGTCAACAGCCCCACCGCCCCCGGCCCCGCCCCGGCCAGCCACACCTCGCCGGGCGAAAACTCCGGAAACGGAGCCCCCTCCAGGGCCGCGAAACCATCTCCATAACGATCCGTCATGGGCCTTTCACTACAACATATGGGAGATGGTTAGAAACCACCATGAGCGCTTTTTCGCCACCCCATCACATGAACAGCCGGTTTATGCCCAGCGAGATGACCATGTCCAGCAGCACCAGCATTATCGCCGTCATTGCCGGGGCCGAAAGCGCGATGCGCGCCGTCTGCCAGCGCAGGAACAGGGCGAAGGCGAGCGAGAAAATCGACAGGAAGCCCGCCCCCTGCTGGCTGACCAGCCCGTAATGATATAGCGCCATCGGCGGCACCTGCATCAGCAGCACCAGCACCGTCGACCAGTTGTATACGATGATGTAGCGCCCGTATTCCCTCGACAGGTCAAGGGCGCGCGCCACGAATACCATGACCACCGGCCAGGCTATCCATTGCAGGGCCAGCACCAGCAGCCCCTCCAGCAGCGCCGCCCCGGCCACCGATTTCTGCGCCTGCGTCTCGATTTCCGCCGGTATCCCCAGCCGCGACGCCCACAGGTATATCGGCGCGGCGAACACGAAGGCCCCGAAGGAGCGCCAGAAGCCGCTGTCGGTGAGGTTGAACCAGCTCCACACGTCCCCGCCGGTGCGCCCGCGCAGGATGTGGAACGACCCGACAATGGCCCGCCATGCCTCGTTCAGCCAGTTCATCGGCCTCAGGCCCCGCCGGCGGCGAAGAAGCCGTCGATCATGCGCCGGTATATGCGCTTGCAGGCCTCCAGCTCGGCCACGTTCACCCGCTCGTTGACCTGGTGGATGGTGGCGTTGACCACCCCGAACTCGGCCACCGGGCAATAGTCCTTGATGAAGCGCGCATCGGAGGTGCCGCCGCCGGTGCTCAATCGCGGCGCAAGGCCCGTTTCCGCCTCTATGGCGGCGCGCATCACGTCTATCAGCGTTCCGCCCCCGGTGATGAAGGCCTCGCCGGAAACCTGGCTGGTTATGGCGAAGCGCACCCCCGTCTCCTCCGCCACCTGCTCGGCCATGTCATGCGCCCAGCGCTCGATCGAGGCGGCGCTGTGCAGGGTGTTGAAGCGGACGTTGCAGGTGGCCCGCGCTTCTTCCGGAATGACGTTGGTCGCCGGGTTGCCGACATCGAAGGTGGAGAAGGCAACCGTGCTCGGCTGGAAGAACTCCGTTCCCTCGTCCAGCTCGTGCGAGGCCATGCGGTCCACCAGCCGCGCCAGCCCATGCACCGGGTTGAGCGCCTTTTCCGGATATGCCGTGTGCCCCTGCACGCCCCTCGCGGTGATGAACAGGTTTATCGAGCCGCGCCGCCCGTTCTTTATCGTGTCGCCCAGCTCCTCCGAGCAGCTCGGCTCGCCGACGATGCAGGCATCGGGTATCTGCCCCTCTTCCTCCATCCACCGCAATACCTTGCGGGTGCCGTTCGTCGCCACCCCTTCCTCGTCGCCGGTTATCAGGAAGGACAGCGAGCCGGGCAGGGCGCTTCCATGCTCCCTGGCCCAGTCGATGGCGGCGCTGGCGAAGGCCGCCACCTCGCCCTTCATGTCCGCCGCCCCGCGCCCGTAGAGAACGCCGTTGTCGATGACCGCCGCGAACGGCGGATGCAGCCATGCGCCCTCGTCGCCCGGCGGCACCACGTCGGTGTGCCCGGCGAAGCACAGGTGCGGCCCGCCGTCGCCGAGGCGGGCGAACAGGTTCTGCGTTTGCGGCCCGCCGTCGCCGGAGAAAACCAGCCTCCTGCAGCGGAATCCGGCCTCTCCCAGCGCCTCCTCCAGCACCGCCAGCGCGCCCGCGTCCTCGGGCGTAACGGAAGGGCAGCGGATAAGCGCCTGCGCCAGGGCGACGGCATCACGGGGCGCGCTCATGGCCTTACTCCTCTTCGTCGAAACGGTTTTCGGCCAGCGCGCTCAGCGCCTCCAGCGCCTCGATTGCCTGCCGCCCGCTGGCCTCCACCTCTATTTGCGAGCCCGGCGCGGCGGCCAGCATCATCAGCCCCATGATGGAAGTGCCCGGCACCTTGTGGCCGTCCTTGCTGACGCTGATCTCGGCGTCGAAACGCTCCGCGCACTTGACGAATTTCGCCGAGGCGCGCGCATGCAGCCCGCGCTTGTTGGTTATCTTCAGGATGCGGCGGTGAACCGTCATCGAAGCCCCGTGGAATCGTTGCCGACGCGGCGGCACCATGCCACGGCGGGAAGCGATTGAAAAGCGGGAAAAACACCCCCCTTACCGGCCCTATGGCGTCAGCACCTGCGAGGCGACGCGGATGTAGCGGCGCGCCGCGTCCGCCGCCGCCGCCACCGCTTCTTCCAGCCCCATGCACTCGCGCACCGAAACCAGCTTGACCAGCATCGGCAGGTTGACCCCGGCTATTACATCCACCTTGCCCGGCTCCAGCGCCGTCATGGCCAGGTTGGACGGCGTGCCGCCGAACATGTCGGTCAGCACCACCACGCCATCGCCGCCATCGGCCCTTGCTATCGCCTCGTCTATGCGCCTGCGGCATTGGCTCATGTCGTCGTCGGGGCCTATGCCCAGCGTCTCGAACTGCTCCTGCGGCCCCACCACGTGTTCCACGGCGGCGCGGAACTCGCCGGCCAGATCACCATGGGTGACGACAACAACTCCGATCATCAACCGCCTCCCGGTCGCAGGTTGGTATTATTATCATTGCGCGGGCGATTTTGCGCCTTTCGGAAGAAATAGGCAAGCTCCCTTGCGCCCCTTGCGCCGTCGCGGCATGTTGCGGCGGACGACGGGAGCCGCAACGAAAGGCGCGACAATGGCCAGCAACACCAGCAGGAACACCAGGAAGAGCCGATCCACCGGGGGGAAGAAATCAACGGGCCCCAAGACCCTGCTCACCGCGCGGGAAATAAGGGAGATGATGGAGCGCTTCCGGCGCGCCAATCCGCACCCGAAGTCGGAGCTGGAATGGACCAATCCCTACACCCTGCTGGTGGCGGTGGTGCTTTCCGCCCAGGCCACCGACAAGGGCGTCAACAAGGCCACCCGCGAGCTGTTCAAGGTCGCCGACACGCCGCAGAAGATGCTGGCCCTCGGCGAGGAGGGCCTGCGCGAATACATCAAGACCATAGGCCTCTACCGCAACAAGGCGAAACACGTCATCGCCCTGTCGAAAATACTGGTGGAGAAATACGGCGGCGAGGTGCCCGCCGACCGCGCCGCGCTGGAGGCCCTGCCGGGGGTGGGCCGCAAGACTGCCAACGTGGTGCTGAACGTCGCCTTCGGCCAGCCCACCATGGCCGTCGATACCCACATCTTCCGTGTCGCCAACCGCACCGGACTGGCGCTTGGCAAGACGCCGCTGGAGGTGGAGAAGATCCTCACCGAGGTGATAGACAAGGAATACATGCACCACGCCCACCACTGGCTGATTCTCCACGGCCGCTACGTGTGCAAGGCGCGCAAGCCCGAATGCGAAAGCTGCATTATCTGCGATTTGTGCAAGTGGCCGGAAAAGCATTGCGCCGGCGAGGAACTGGCCCGCGACTGACGCCGCTTGAGGCCGCCAGAGCCAATGACATGCCCCGGGGAAGCGGCTCAGGGTTTTCGCGGCTTGGCGTTGCCTTCAAAGAATGAAAAGGTCTGCTCCGCCGTGCCGGGGCCGCTGTGCAGGTCGAGCAGCTGCTGCATGGCCGAGAGTATTTCCTGCTGCCGTTCTTCCGGCAGATTCGCCATGGCGGCGCGGAAGGCAAGGGCCGGATCGTCGGCCAGCTTTTCCCGCCCGGCCTCCGTGAGGTGCAGGAAATATCCTCCCCCCGGACGCGGGGTGCGCTCGATAAGCCCCTTGCGCATCAGCGCCGACAGCGTCTGCGAGATGGTGCCCTTGCTGGCCGAAAGATACTCGCCCAGCCTGACGGCCGTGTTGTCCTCTTCGTTGCACCATTCGAGATAGCGCAACACTTGCCATTGGGCGGGATTGAGGGCCCCAGAATGATCCTTTGCGCGCAACAGGCGCGACAGGCGATCCACCAACAGATAAATACGCACGGTGGCAGGATGCATTGCTTCGAATCTCCAGCGCACCCCCATGCGCTGCGATATTGTTGATGCATGTAAAAACGGAAATCAAGTTGCCGCAGGGGCAGATGAGGCAACAAAATTATCTTGACAGGGCATGCCTTTAACTGGCCATTGCAATTACTGCTTTCTTTTCAGTCAGTGATTGTGGCGGCATGCCCATGCGCCCCGTTTCGCACCCCCATTGGCCCCCCGGCCTGCGCCTTTATCCCGGCCTGCTCGAGGCGAATCAGCGCCGCGCCTTGCTGGCCGATGTGGTGGCGGCGCTCGAGACTGCGCCCTTCTTCACTCCCCGCATGCCGCGCACGGGCAAGCCCTTCTCGGTGCGCATGACCAACTTCGGGCCGCTGGGCTGGGTGTCGGACAGGCAGCACGGCTACCGCTATCAGGCCCACCACCCCGACACCGGCGCGCCATGGCCGCCCATGCCGGACATGCTGCTGCGGCTGTGGCGGAAGCTGACGGAATATCCCGCCCCGCCGCAAGCGGCGCTGGTCAACCATTACCGCCCCGGGGCGAAAATGGGCCTGCACGTGGACAATGACGAGAGGGATCTCTCCGCCCCCATCCTCTCCATATCGCTGGGCTGCGAGGCCACCTTCCGCATCGGCGGCCACCAGAGGCGCGGCAAGACCATCTCCTTCCGCCT
>CAZXTT010000079.1:0-9683 GCA_964643775.1 uncultured Rhizobiaceae bacterium
GCTTTCGCAGCCCACGGTGTCGCTGCAGATAAAGGCGCTGGAGAAGGAGCTGAAGGCGCGCCTGTTCGAGCGCCAGGGGCCGAAGATCACCCTCACCCCGGAGGGCGAGGCGCTCTACGAGCTGGCGCGCCCGCTGCTCGAGGATTTCGACCGCCTCGACGAGAAGTTCCACGCCCAGTTCGAGCGCCTCGAGGGCGGCGAGCTGCACATAGCCGCCGGCGAGACGGTGATCCTGCACATGCTGCCCGAGGTGGTGAAGCGCTTCCGCGAGACCTACCCGCGCGTCGAGCTGTCGCTGCACAACGTCACCGGCAGGGAGGGCATGAAGAAGCTGCTCTCCGGCGAGGCCGATTTCGCCGTGGGCTCCATGTCCGGCGAACACGAGGACTTCTTCTATCGGCCGATGGTCACCCACGACATGATGCTGATAATGCCGCCCGATCACCCGCTGGCGGCGCGCGAGGGGGTGCTGCTGGAGGACATAGCCCAATACGGCCTCATCCTGCCGCCACGGCGGCTGTCCACGTGGAAGATGGTGCACGAGCGCTTCCGCCGCGACGGACTGGAGATCAAGGTGGCGCTGGAAACCGGCGGCTGGGAGGTGGTGAAGAAATACGTGCGCCTGGGGCTTGGCATATCCATCGTCTCGGGGCTGGCCCTGCAAGGCGAGGAGCAACTGGTGAAGATCCCCCTGCGGCGCTTCTTCGCCCCGCGCTCCTATGGCGTCATCATCCGCCGCGACAAGTACCTGTCGCGGCAGGCGAGGGTTTTCATCGGCATGATCGACCCGGCGTTCATGGCCGATATCAGGCGGCGGCGGGAGTGAAAAATCACCCCGGCGCTTGATTTGACGACGTCAAAACAGCCATAACTGTCGGCAGCAAGAGCATCGGCGCGTTTTCGCGCCCCTGTCGGAACGGGCCTGCCTGTCATGAGCTACAATACCTTCGGGCGCTGCCTGCGCCTTACCACCTTCGGAGAGAGCCACGGGCCGGCCATCGGCGCGGTGCTCGACGGCTGCCCGCCGGGCATCCCCCTGAGCGAGGCCGACATCCAGCCCTACCTCGACAGGCGCCGCCCGGGAACCAGCCGCCACACCACCCAGAGGCGCGAGCCGGACAAGGTGAAGATCCTCTCCGGGGTGTTCGGCGACGACATCATCGGCGAGCAGGTGACCACCGGCGCGCCCATCGGCCTGTTGATAGAGAACACCGACCAGCGCTCCGGCGACTACGCGGAAATCCGCGACAAGTATCGCCCCGGCCACGCCGACTATACCTACGACATGAAATACGGCCTGCGCGACTACCGCGGCGGCGGGCGCTCCTCGGCGCGCGAAACCGCAATGCGGGTGGCCGGCGGGGCGATAGCGCGCAAGATAATCCCCCAGGTGGAGATCCGCGCCGCGCTGGTGCAACTGGGCCCGCACGAAATAAACCGCGACAACTGGTCGTGGGCGGAGGTCAACGGGAATCCCTTCTTCTGCCCCGACCGGGAAGCCGTGCCGGTGTGGGAGGAATACCTCGATTCCATCCGCAAGAGCGGCGATTCCACCGGCGCGGTGGTCGAGGTGGTGGCCAGCGGCGCGCCGCCCGGCTGGGGAGCGCCGCTGTTCGCCCGCCTCGACCAGGACATCGCCTCGGCCCTGATGAGCATACCCGCCGCCAAGGGGGTGGAGATAGGCGCGGGCTTCGCCGCCGCCCGCCTCACCGGCTCGCAGAATGCCGACGAGATGTATATCCACGACGGGCAGGTGCGCTTCACCAGGAACAACTCCGGCGGCGTGCTGGGGGGCATTTCCTCGGGGCAGGACATAGTGGCGCGGGTGGCCATGAAGCCCACCTCGTCCATCCTCACCCCGCGCGACACCATCACCCGCGACGGCCAGCAGACACGGATCGTCACCAAGGGCCGCCACGACCCCTGCGTGGGCATCCGCGCCGTGCCGGTGGCCGAGGCCATGATGGCGCTGGTGCTGGCCGATCACTACCTGCTGCACCGCGCCCAGACGGGACGCGGCTGAGCGGCGGCCGGAAACGGTGAACGGGAAAATCCGCCCAAGCGGCGGATTTTTCTTGTTCCCCGCGCTTGATGGCCCAAAAGGCCCTACCTATATATCACCCGAACCAATCCGGCCTGCGAGTGATTCCAGCGATTTCACGCAGGAGAGCGGGAGAATTACGACCAGTAACCAAAGAGACAACAGCAGACCAAGGGGACCAGCCTTTCCGGATCGTCCGGGGGGAATTGCAACAGCCATAGCGGCGGATTTGCGCACCGGTCCGCGAAAAGGAGGATGATAAAAACAATGGGCAAGATAATAGGCATCGACCTGGGCACCACCAACTCGTGCGTGGCGGTGATGGAAGGCTCCGACCCGCGCGTTCTGGAGAACGCCGAGGGCACGCGCACCACGCCGTCCATCGTCGCCTTCACCGAGGAGGGCGAGGTGCTGGTGGGCATCCCCGCCAAGCGGCAGGCGGTGACCAACCCGGAAAACACCATTTTCGCCATCAAGCGCCTCATCGGGCGGCGCTTCGACGATCCCATCGTCAAGAAGCACATCGAGCTCGTTCCCTACAAGGTGGTCAAGGCCGACAACGGCGACGCCTGGGTGGAGGCGCGCGGCAAGAAGTATTCGCCGTCGCAGATCTCGGCCTTCATCCTCACCAAGATGAAGGAAACCGCCGAGCGCGCCTTGGGCGAGGACGTCAAGGAGGCCATCGTCACCGTCCCGGCCTACTTCAACGACGCCCAGCGGCAGGCCACCAAGGACGCCGGCAAGATCGCCGGGCTGGAGGTGCCGCGCATCATCAACGAGCCGACGGCGGCGGCGCTGGCCTACGGGCTGGACAAGAAGGACGCCGGCACCATCGCCGTCTATGACCTCGGCGGCGGCACCTTCGACATCTCCATCCTCGAGATCGGCGACGGCGTGTTCGAGGTCAAGGCGACCAACGGCGACACCTTCCTCGGCGGCGAGGACTTCGACATGCGCATCGTCGATTACCTGGCCGACGAGTTCAACAAGGATCAGGGCATCGACCTGCGCAAGGACCGGCTGGCCCTGCAGCGCCTCAAGGAGGCCGCCGAGAAGGCCAAGATCGAGCTGTCCTCGTCCACCCAGACGGAGGTCAACCTGCCGTTCATCACCGCCGACCAGTCGGGCCCCAAGCACCTGCAGGTCAAGCTCACCCGCGCCAAGCTGGAGAGCCTCGTGGAAGACCTCGTGGAGCGCTCCATTGAGCCGTGCAAGAAGGCGCTGAAGGACGCCGGCATCTCCGCCAAGGACATCGACGAGGTGATCCTCGTGGGCGGCCAGACGCGCATGCCGATGGTCATCGAGAAGGTCAAGGAGTTCTTCGGCAAGGAGCCGCACAAGGGCGTCAACCCCGACGAGGTGGTGGCCATGGGCGCGGCCATTCAGGGCGGCGTGCTCACCGGCGACGTCAAGGACGTGCTGCTGCTCGACGTCACGCCGCTGAGCCTCGGCATCGAGACGCTGGGCGGCGTGTTCACCCGCCTGATCGACCGCAACACCACCATCCCGACCAAGAAGAGCCAGATCTTCTCCACCGCGGAGGACAACCAGACGGCGGTGACCATCCGCGTCTTCCAGGGCGAGCGCGAGATCGCCGCCCACAACAAGCTGCTCGGCCAGTTCGACCTGGTGGGCATTCCGCCGGCCCCGCGCGGCGTGCCGCAGATCGAGGTGACCTTCGACATCGACGCCAACGGCATCGTCCACGTGTCGGCCAAGGACAAGGCCACCGGCAAGGAGCAGCAGATCAAGATCCAGGCCTCCGGCGGACTGTCCGACGAGGAGATCGAGAAGATGGTCAAGGAGGCCGAGGCCCACGCCGAGGAAGACCGCAAGCGCAAGGAGCTGATCGAGGCCAGGAACCAGGGCGAGGCCCTCGTCCACTCCACCGAGAAGACGCTCAAGGATCTCGGCGACAAGGTCTCCGAGGATGACAAGAAGGCCGTCGAGGCGGCCATCGAGGATCTGAAGAAGGCCCTCGAGGGCGAGGACAAGGACGACATCGAGGCCAAGAGCACGGCCCTCGCCCAGGCGGCCATGAAGCTCGGTGAGGCCGCCTACAAGGAGCAGCAGGAGGCCGGAGCCGGGGCCGAGGCTGCCGCGGGCGGCGCCGAGTCCGCCTCCGGGGCCGGTGACGAGGACGTGGTGGACGCCGACTTCGAGGAAGTGGACGACGACAAGAAGTCCTGACCATCCACCAGTTGAACACTCGCGCCCCCGCTTCCCGGATCAGGGAGGCGGGGGCTTTCGGCAATATGAGAGCCTGATCCGAGGCCCTGCCCCGCCGTCTTGCTTTTGGCGGCGAATTGGTGAACAAGGGCATGGATTTTATGGACTTGAGCCAGCCGATCCGGGGATGATTCCATGGCCAGCAAGCGAGATTATTACGAGGTTCTCGGCGTTTCCCGCACCTGCACGGAAAGCGAGCTGAAGGTCGCCTTCCGGCGCATGGCCAAGAAGTATCACCCCGACGCCAACCCCGACGACCCGCAGGCCGAGCAGAAGTTCAAGGAATGCGCCGAGGCCTACGAGGTATTGAAGGATCCGCAGAAGCGCGCCGCCTATGACCGCTACGGCCACGCCGCCTTCGAAAACGGCGGCGGCGGTGGCGGCGGGCCTTTCGGCGGCGGCGGTTTCGGGCCCGATTTCGGGGCCGCCATGTCGGACATATTCGAGGAGATGTTCGGCGACTTCATGGGCGGCGGCGGCAGGCGCGGCGGACAGGCCACCCGCGGGGCCGACCTGCGCTACAACATGGAGATAACCCTCTCGGAGGCCTATTTCGGCAAGGAAGCAACCATCAAGCTGCCCACCGCGGTGGTCTGCGAGGCGTGTTCCGGCTCCGGGGCCAAGGCCGGGGCGAGGCCGCAGACCTGCCCCACCTGCCACGGGCGCGGCAGCGTGCGCGCCACTTCCGGCTTCTTCACCGTCGAGCGCACCTGCCCCTCGTGCCACGGGCAGGGCGAGGTCATCTCCGATCCTTGCGAGGAATGCGGCGGCGCCGGCAGGGTGGCCAGGGAGCGCACCTTGCAGGTCAAGATACCCGCCGGCATAGACGACGGCACGCGCATCAGGCTGGCCGGAGAGGGCGAGGCGGGACTGCGCGGCGGGCCGCCGGGCGATCTCTACATCTTCCTGTCCATCCGCCAGCACGAGTTCTTCCAGCGCGACGGGGCCGACCTGTTCTGCCGCGTGCCCATATCCATGGTAAAGGCGGCGCTGGGCGGCGAGATCGAAGTGCCGACCCTGGACGGCAAGAAGGCGAGGGTGGCCATCCCGGAGGGCACCCAGTCGGGCCGCCAGTTCCGCCTCAAGGGCATGGGCATGCCGGTGCTCAATTCATCGCGCAAGGGCGATCTCTACATACAGGTGGACGTGGAAACCCCGGTCAACCTGACGGCGCGCCAGAAGGAGCTGCTGCGCGAATTCGAGGGCGAGGCGCGCGATAACTCGCCGCAGTCGGAGGGCTTCTTCGCCAAGGCCAAAAAGTTCTGGGAATCGCTGAGCGAATGAGGGCATAATGGCCCCTTGGGCATTCCGGTCGTCCCGGAGCCTTCCCCTGTTGAATTGAGCCATTGCGGCAGGCGCTTTTGCAGCCGGTAACTCGATTCGGGCGGGAAGGGCCCCGGTATTTTCTCGAAAGGTTTCAGGCCATGACGCGGCAGGTGTCGGCGGGCGGGATCAGGGTGTTGCTGGCGCTGCTGGCCGCCATGGCCCTGTGGGCCAGCAGTTTCCCGATAATGAAGGCGCTGTTGCAGGCCGGGTTCAACCCCTATGCCATCATCTGGGGGCGCATGGTCTTCGCCTCGCTGGTGCTGCTGCCGCTGATGATCCGCGCCTGGCCGCGGGCGCGGCGGCAAAAGGGCGACATATGGTGGCTGCTGCTGCTGGTCGCCTGCGAGCCGGGGCTTTACTTCCTGCTGGAGATAAACGCCCTGCAATATACCTCCGCCTCGCAGGCGGGCATGGTGGCGGCGCTGTTCCCGCTGCTGGGGACGCTCGGCGGGGCGCTGTTCTTCAACGAGCGGGCCGGGCGCAACATGCTGCTGGGGCTTTTCCTGTCGGTGGGCGGGGTCATCGGGCTCACCCTGGCCGGCGATGCTGACCTGAGCGCCCCGCGCCCGTGGCTGGGCAACTTCCTCGAGGCCATGGCCATGGTCATGGCCGTCGGCTACATGCTGATCATAAAGAAGCTGACGCCGCGCTATGACATCTGGCTGCTCACCGGCATCCAGATGGCCGGCGGGGCCATCATATACCTGCCGGGGGCCGCATACCTGCTGGGAGAGCAGCGGGAGCTGTTCCTGCAGCCGTTCAACCTCGGCCTGTTCATCTACATCGGGGCGGGGGTGACGGTGCTGGCCTACGGGTTTTACAATTACGGGGTGGCCAGGCTGTCGGCGGCGCGCGCGGCGGTGATGGTCAACCTCATACCGGTGTTCGCGGTGATGATAAGCTGGCTGTGGCTGGGCGAGCGGCTGAACGGATTGCAGATCGCCTTCGCGGCGCTCACCCTGGGCGGGGTGATACTGACCCAGAAGAGCGACCGGGCAGCCACGGAAGCGCAAGAACAGGCCGGATAGCCCCGCGCCGCCCATATTCCCTCCAGACCCGCCTTGTTTGCCCTGCCCCGGCTTATCCCGTCCTGCGTCCGCGCTCTTCCTCGAGGTCGATCACCCGGTCGGGGATGGTGACATGGAACAGCGCGCCCGGCCCGTCATGGGGAGCCAGCACCACGTCGCCGCCGTGGGCGCGCGCCAGCTCGCGGGCTATCGACAGCCCCAGCCCGGTGCCGCCGCGCCGCACCGAGCCGGTGAAGGCCTCGAACAGGTGCTTGCGCGCCTTCTCCGGCAGGCCGGGGCCGTTGTCCATGACGGCGATGGTCACCACCGCCCCGTCGCGCCATGCGGACACCTCGACGCGCGGCTGCTGCTCGTGCGCCTTCATGGAGGCCAGCGCCTGGTGGGCGTTGCGCACCAGGTTGGCGATGATGCGCAGCAGGTGCTCCGGGTCGGCGTCGGCGGCCAGCCCCTCCGGCACGAGGTTGACCAGCCGGACATCCGGCCCGCCCGCTCTCGGCAGGGTCTCGAACACCTCGTCCACCAGCTTGCGCGGCAACACGGTCTGCCGCCGCGGCGGGCGCTCGCGCACCTTGCCGTATTTCAAGGTGCCGGTGCAGAATTCTATGGCCCGGTCCAGCGAGGCTATCAGCTTGGGGGCGAACTTGCGCACCGTCGGGTCATCGACCATGGCCAGCCGGTCGGAGAGCATCTGCGCCCCGCCCAGCATGTTGCGCAGCTCGTGGGCGATCTTGGACACCGCCAGCCCCAGCGCCGCCAGGCGTGACTTCTGTTGCAGCAGCGCCGCCGTCTGTTGCTGCATGTGGGCAAGCTGGCGCTCGGCCAGTCCCAGCTCGTCGCGGCGCTTGCCGGGGCGGATTATGGCCGCCGGATCCTCGGGGTTTTCGCCGAAGCGCGCCATGGCCCGGCTCATGCGGCGGATGGGGCGGATGAGCAGCAGGTGAATGGCCCCGTAGAGCAGCAGGGCGACGAGCAGCGCCAGCCCCAGCGAATATTTCAGAATGACCAGCGAATGCCTGACCAGCGCCCTGAACAGGGGCCGCTCGTCGAGCGCCAGCTCTATGAACTCGCCCCTGATGTTGGGCGGGGCATCGACCACGGTGACGACGCGGCGGCCGCCGTGGGCCAGGGTGGTGAGGGCATCGCCTATCGACTGCCACCAGTGAATGCCGCGCAGGTCATAATGCGCCTCGGCCATCATCGGCATGTCCTCGCGCAATATCAGCCGCCGCGCACCATCGCGCTTTATGGCCACCACCCGCACCCCGGCGGCGCGCAACAGCTCGCCGCGCATGCGCCCGGAGAGCTTCTGATCGGGGGCCGCCTCCACCGCCAGGATGGCCAGCTCGGCCATGTTGAGGCGGTTCTTCAGCCAGGTAACGCGAAACCCGGCGATCGACGGCATGAATATGAAAGCCACGCCGATGACGATGAAAACCATGGTCAGGGCCAGCACCTTGGCCGACAGGGAACGCAAAACCGGCGGCCGCTGCCCGGCGGCAACGGCAGGCATGCCATTATCCTCGCCCTTGTCCATGCCCCGGATAATAGGCCATGCAGGAAAGGAAGGCAAAACCATCCCCCAACCCCCTGCGCCCCTTCAGGGCATCGGGGGGAAGATTCCGGCGGTGGTCATGACCGATCCCTTTCAAAGCCGTCTATGCCGGCTTCCAGTATTCCAAGGTATCCGGCATAGGCATAAACCTTGCCGCGATGTTTTCCGGTTATTTCCCGCACGATTTTCATCCCTTGCAGGGTGTCCATGGCCTTGCCTACCGCCGGATGCGAGATGCCGGTTTGCCTGCAAATCCAGGCTATGGTGGCCACGGGGCGGTGTTGCAATGCGCGTAAGACGCGATGCAGGGTGCCAGCCTGTTTGCCTGCCTTGCTGACTTTCGTCTCGTCTGCCTGGAACAACCTGATAAGCTGCTGGGCGGTGCCGACGGCATTGCCGGCCACTTCCCTGACACCAACGAGAAAAAACGACAACCATGCTTCCCAATCGCCTTGCAGGCGAACCTGCATCAGCAGGTCGAAATATTGCTGGCGATGCTGGCGCAGATAGAGGCTCAAATAAAGCAGGGGATGACGCAGCAGCCCCTCGGCATGGAGGATGAAGGAAACCAGCATGCGTCCCATCCTGCCATTGCCATCCAGAAACGGGTGAATCGTTTCGAATTGGACGTGGGCCAAGGCGGCCTTCACCAGGGTTTCATAAGGCTGCTCCGCATCGGGCGCGTTGATGAAGCGCTCCAGGTCGGCCATGCATGTTTCCACTTCGCCGGGTGGGGGCGGAACGAAACCGGCATCATCCACACCCAAGCCACCAATCCAGTTTTGAGAGTGGCGAAATTGTCCCGGGCGCTTGTCATTGCCGCGTCCACTGTCCAGCAGGATTGCATGCATTTCCCGCAGCAGGCGGTTGCAAATCGGCATGCCCTCCTGCAATCGCCGCATGCCGTGATCGAGCGCGCGCACATAGTTGGATACCTCGCGCACATCGTCAAAAGGCACCCCCGGCGCTTCCTCGAGCTCGAACAGCATGAGGTCGGATAGGGTGGAGCGCGTGCCTTCGATCTGGGATGAAAGAACAGCCTCGCGCCGAACATAGGTGTAAAGGAAAATGTCAGGCTCGGGCAGCAGCGTGGTGATGTTGTCCAACCCACCCAAGGCATGCACGGCCAGTTCCATTTGCTTGCGCAAATCGGGAGTGAACTTCAGCGGGGGTTCCGGCGGCAGGGGCTTTGGCACGAAGGCCTGTCCTTCGCGCCCCTCATGAACGATGGGAACAAATTCTCCTGTCAGCCCGCGTCGCATGCAAGTTACGTCCTTATGTAAGGATCGTTACATAAGCATCTTCGTTATGTAACGATACCTGTGTTTCGTTACATAAGCAATGCGAAAGGACGCTACAGGATGCCGCCAAGCCGCTCGGTCAGCTCTTGCATGGCTTCATGTTCGGCCATGTCGTTGCGCAGGGCGAGGGTGGCCTGGGAGCGCAGGATGATGCCGTCGTCGAGGATCTTCAGGCGGTTGGCCTTCAGGGTGGAGCCGGTGGAGGT
>CAZXTT010000080.1:0-1647 GCA_964643775.1 uncultured Rhizobiaceae bacterium
AATAGCGCGCCATGAACTTGCGCACCCCGCGCACGTAAAGCCCCTTGCGCGAGCGCGGCAGGGAGCTCTTGTAACGGCCCAGCGAATACATGGCTATGCCATGCACGTCGGCGCGCCGCGCCAGCACCTTGTCGAAGCTGGAGATGGTGCCGCGCTGCTGGGCATGCAGCAGGTCGCTGGCCGTCTTCTGCATGTAGCGCACGGCGGGGTGAGGGGTGGCCGCCCTGGCGCTGGCCGCATGGGCCGCGGCGGGCAGGGCAAGGCCCGCGCAGCCCGCGATCATGCCAAGGACGAATACCCGCCTGCCGGAGGAATAGCCAGCCACTTCGAACACTCCCAGGTTAAAGCCACTCATGCGGGCCAATGGCCCATCTCCAATCCATATCCCGCACACCTTTCGTTTACCTTAACGCGCCGTAAACCACAAAAAGATGGCAGAAGCGCGAAAATGGCGAAAACGCGGCCGCCGCCGGATTCACGCGGCGTTCTTGCGCAGGTAGCCGAGCAGGGCGTTGAAATCACCCTTGTTGCGGTTGAGGATGGATACGAACTTGTCGCGCATGCGCAGGCTCAGCCAGATTCCCTGGATGTTGACATCGCCCACCCTGTAACCACCGCCGGAATAGACGCGCCACTTCACCGGCGAGCGCTTGCCGTTGGCGTATATCATGTTCGTATCCACCGTCAGCCATTTGCCGCGCTTTTGCGTGCGCCTGACCTTGATGTCCACCCCGCCCAGATCCTTGCGGTAATAGACGAACAATCCGGCGATATAGTCGATCACCAGCCGGTAATATTCATTATACATCGACTTGGGCATCTTGCGCCGGTATTTGCCCAGGGCGAAGCGGGCTATGGCGTGCATGTTGGCGTTCCGGGTCAACAGGCGCACGAAGCGGCGCTTCAGGGCCCTTCCCCCCTGCCCGGAGCGGGCCAGCGCCATGACCTGCCTGGCCAGCGACACCACGTAATCTTCCGCGCCGCCAGCGCGCGCCGCCGCCCCCGTGGCCATCAGGGCGCAAGCCGCGCCAGCCATGAAAAAACGCCGCGACAAGCCAGCGTGGGCAGGGCGGGAACAAGGGTTGGTCACCTTGGTCGTCCTTTGATATTGGCGCATGCGAGAATATTTCCTCTTTTGAAGAACACTGTTTTGCCAAGGGCGGAACACTTCATGCAAAAAAGCGCCCAACCATGAATCGACATGCCCCCTCGCAATGCACTTGGCAGTTTGCTCGAAAAGTATATCTGTGGCAAGAGGCATTGCAGGCGACCAGACCCCGGTCAAAATCACGGCAGCGGCCCGGAAAGACGCATGAACAGGCAAAGCGGCAACGGCGGCAACAACGCCAATGACAACGGCAACGGCAGCGGCAACGGCAGCGCTAGGGACGGCATGGAGGAAATCCTCTCCGCCCTGCGCGCCGCCGGCGAGGCCACGCGCCTGCGCCTGCTGTTCATCCTCTCGCGCGGCGAGTTCAACGTCACCGAGCTGACCTACATCCTCGGCCAGAGCCAGCCGCGCATCTCCCGCCACCTGAAGCTGATGACCGAGGCCGGCCTGCTGGAGCGCCACAAGGAGGGAAGCTGGGTGCTGTTCCGCGCCCACGAGGACGGCCCCGCCGGCCAACTGGCCCGCCACATAGCCTC
>CAZXTT010000081.1:0-6273 GCA_964643775.1 uncultured Rhizobiaceae bacterium
GCTTCCTCCCGCGTGCTTGCCGTGATATGTGGGCGGCGGGGGGTGTTTTGGAGGTTTGCCGCCATGAGCAAGGCTGATGCGCCGCTGGAGTGTGATGAGCGGGCGCCGGTGGTCATTCTGGTCAATCCGCAACTGGGCGAGAACATCGGCACGACGGCGCGGGCCATGGCCAATTTCGGGCTGTCGCGGCTGCGCCTCGTGGAGCCGCGCGATGGCTGGCCCAACCAGTGGGCGGTGAAGGCCGCCTCGGGGGCCGATTTCATTCTCGAGGCGGCGCGGGTTTTCGACAGCCTGGAGGAGGCGATCGCCGATCTCCATTACGTCTATGCCACCACGGCGCGCCCGCGCGGCATGACCAAGGAGGTCATCACCCCGGAGCAGGCGGGCCATGACATGCGCCGCCGGGTGGCGGAGGGGCAGGGGCTGGGCATTCTCTTCGGGCGCGAGCGCTGGGGGCTGAACAACGACGAGGTGTCGCTGGCCGATGTCATAGTCACCGCGCCGGTGAACCCGGCGTTTGCCTCCATCAACATGGCGCAGGCGGTGTTGCTCATGGCCTACGAGTGGTATCGCCACGAGGGCAGGAGCCTCGGCATGGCGACCGGCGAGGCCCCGGCCATGCAGCCGGGGCTGCAACTGGCCGGTTCGCGCCCGGCCAACAAGGCGGAACTGATCGGCATGTTCGAGCATCTCGAGGGCGACCTTGACGAGGCGGGATATTTCAAGTCGCCTGACATGCGCCCGACGATCGTGCGCAACCTGCGCAACATGTTCGGGCGCGCCGAGCTGTCAGAGCAGGAGGTGCGCACCTTCCGCGGCATAATCCGCGCCCTGTCGGGCATCCGCCACGACAAGAGCCGCCACCGCCACCAGCGGAGCGGAGCGAGCGGGCGGGGCGTCGGCGATGGCGGCAATGGCGGCGCCCGGGGCGGCAAGGGGAACGACGGCGGGGGCGGCGGCTGATGCGCCGGGTGCTGGTATTCGATTCCGGCCTTGGCGGGCTGTCGGTGGCGCGCGAGCTGGCGGCGCTGGGGGCGGGTCGGCTTTCCATCGACTACGTGGCCGACAGCGGCGGCTTTCCCTATGGCGACTGGCCGGAGGACGAGCTGCGGCGGCGGCTGGTGGAGCTCATGGGGCGCGTGGCCGGGCGGCTTTCCCCCGACGTGGTGGTCATAGCATGCAACACCGCCTCGGTGGTGGCGCTGGCGGCGCTGCGGGCGGCGGTGGACGTGCCCTTCGTCGGCACCGTGCCGGCGATAAAGCCGGCGGCGCGGATCACCCGCTCCGGCATCATCGGGGTGCTGGCCACGCCCTCGACGGT
The DNA here is from genome assembly GCA_964643775.1 of uncultured Rhizobiaceae bacterium. Taxonomy (GTDB): domain Bacteria; phylum Pseudomonadota; class Alphaproteobacteria; order Rhizobiales; family Aestuariivirgaceae; genus Thermopetrobacter. The sequence continues at coordinate 1,322 of CAZXTT010000081.1, forward strand.
GCGCCGCGAATACACCGCGGCGCTCATCCACACCTATGCCTATCACTGCCGGGTGATATTGCACGGGGCGGAGAAGCTGGCGGCCATGGCCGAGGCGCGCCTGCTGGGCGAGGGGCTGGACATGCGGGCCCTGAAGGAGGAAATCGCCCCGGCCTTCGCGAGCGAGGGAGACAGGCGCACCGACGCGGTGGTGCTGGGCTGCACCCACTATCCGCTGATAAAGAACGAAATAGCCGAGGCCGCCCCGTGGCCGGTGGAGCTGATAGACCCGTCCCCGGCAATAGCCCGCCGCGCCCTCGAGGTGGCGCTGGCATGCCCCGAACGGGAGGGGGCGGAAAAGGCAGGCACGGCCTTCGTCACCTCGCCCGAAGGGCTGACCGGGGCAAGGCGCGACCTGTTCCGCCGCGAGGGCTTCGCGGGGCTGGAGGTTATCGGGTGAAGGGGGCGGTTCTCTCCTTTTGCAGGTTGGGGTCTCCCGCCCCCAACCTGAATGTTCATGCCATTGCGCTTGCCTTTTCGCTGCTATCGGCTGCATCAGCAGCTCACAAATGGCATGAACGTTCCGGTCAGGTTCGGGAGAACCAGACCGGCTGAGGTCTGCGCGCTTCCAACCTACCCCCACAGCTCCCGCTCCGGGGGGTACATGGTGGAGCCTTGGTATTTTATCGGGGGGTGGGCGTCGCTGGCCAGCAGGAGGGGGCCGTCGAGATCCGTCCAGCGGGCTTTCCGGGCGACCAGGAAGGCGGGGGCCATGGCCAGCGACGAGGCCAGCATGCAGCCGCACATGAGGCTGAAGCCCGCCGCCAGCGCCCGTTCGGCGGCCTCCAGCGCCGGGGTCAGGCCGCCGCTCTTGTCGAGCTTTATGTTGACGGCGTCGTAGCGGCCGGCGAGGCGGGGGAGGTCGGCGGCGTCGTGGAAGGATTCATCGGCGCACACGGGGACGGGGCGGGGGATGGCGGAAAGGACCGCGTCCCGTTCCGCCGGCAGGGGCTGCTCGACCAGCTTGACGGCGTTTTCGGCGCAAGTCTCCAGCAGCATCGGAAGATCGTCCTCGCGCCAGCCCTCGTTGGCGTCGACGATGAGGCGGCTGCCGGGGGCGGCGGCGCGCACCGCCTTCAGGCGGGCCATGTCGTCGGCGGCGCTGGCGGAGCCCAGCTTGAGCTTGAGCAGCGGGCGGGAGGAGTTTTCGCCGGCGACGCGGGCCATCTCGCCGGGGCTGGCCAGCGAGATGGTGTAGGCGGTGGTCAGGGGGCGGGGGGCGTCAAGGGCGGCCAGTTGCCATGCCGGCTTGCCCTGTTGCTTGGCGCGCAAGTCCCACAGGGCGCAGTCGAGGGCGTTGCGGGCCGCCCTGAGCTTCAGCAGGGCGGGGATCTGGTCATGCGTGATGCCCGCCTCGATTGCCGGGCGGGCAGCCTCCAGCTCGTCCATGGCCGCCTGCATGGTCTCATCGTAACGGGCATAGGGGACGGCCTCGCCGCTGCCCCGGTTGCCCTCATCGTCGCCCAGGGTGACGACGAGGGTATGGGCCTCGCTGCGCGCGCCGCGCGAGATGGTGAAGGGGCTTTTCAGCGGCCATGTCCGTTGGCTGATGGAAAGACGAAGCATGCGGGACCCGTTCGTGGACGTGTCCCGCATGCATATCATGTCCGCGGCCATCTTGTCAGGCGTTGCCGTGTCAGGCGTTGCCGTGCCTTCCCGATGCCTGGGCGAGCAGCAGGTAGAGCTGGCCGGATTCGGAGGCCAGGCAGGAATCCACCAGCTCGTCGCCCTTGGGGCTTGCGGAGACGGTGTCGAGCAGTTGCTCGAAGAGGTGGATGAAGGCGTCGGCGCGCTCGCGCACCACCGCGTCGCTGGCATAGAGGCGCTTGATCTCGCCCTCCAGCCCGCGCCCGCGCCTGATGTGCAGGTGGTGGGTGTAGACGGCGCTCTCGCCGGCATTCCAGCGCCGCTCCAGCTCGGCGGGCAGGGAGCCTTCGAGGCCTTCCACCAGCGAGCGGCTGGCCTCGTTGAGGGCCTTCACCAGCTCTTCCGTCTTGCGCGTGGCGGCGGTGGCCTTGCGCTGGCGGTGGGCGGGCCTGCCGCCGCTTCTGGCGGCGCTGGTGTTCTTGGCCTTGCTGCCGGTGGTGCTCCGGGCGGCGGATTTCAGGGTGCCGGACGTCTTCGGAGCAGCGGACGCGGCACCCTCAGATTTTCCCGGCGAGTCCTCCTCCAGGTATATTCCGGGGCCGGAAACCTCGAGATTGGTTGCCTGGCGCTTGACCACGTCGGCCAGGGCGTTGAGGGCCGAGATCTGGTCGGCGACCACGCGGCGCATGTTGTCGGCGTTGGCGCGCGTCTCCTCGGGCAGTTCGAGGATGGCGCGCTTGAGCTCGGCGCGCACGATGTCGATCTCCTTGATCACCTGCTGGGCGGTGCGCCGCAGGTGTTCGGCGGTTTCGGTGAACTCGCTGGTGGAGCCTTCGAGCATCTCGTGGATGGAAGCCACCAGCCGCTCGTGCTGCTCGCGGATGGCGCGGGCGGCGCGCGTCACCTGGGTGTCGGAAATGGTCTCCAGCTTGCGGATTTCCTGGGCCAGGCTTTCGGCCGCGGCGGTGGTCTGGGCGGTGATCTGGCGGCCTATCTCGGTGGCCTTCTCCTGGGCGCCGTCGAGCGAGGAGTTGATGTTGGCCAGGTAGGTCTTCATCAGGGCGTCCACCTGGGTGACGCGCTCGGAGAGCTGATCGATGAGGCCGGAGAACAGATCCTCGCGGTTGGACAGCACCTCGTTGATGCGGGCGTCGAAGCGGTCGGTGGCGCGCTCGACTATGCCGGAAACCTCGCGCAGGCGCTCGGAGATGCGCCCGGAGACGCTTTCCAGCTGGCCGGAGAGCTTGAGCGAGGTGCCTTCCAGCTTCTCGTCGAGCTGGCCCGCGGTCTCGGCCAGTTGCCGGCCGAGGATCTGCGAGGCCTCCTGCATGTGGCCGGTGAAGCGCACGGCGCTGTCGTCGAGGCGCTTGGCGGTGGCGGCGGCGTTCTGCTCCAGGTCCCTGGCCGCCTCGTCGAGGCGGCCCACCACGTGACCGGCGGCCTCCTCGAAGCGGCTGGCGATGCTGGCGGAATTCTCGGAAAGCTCGCGGACGAAGCCGGAGGAGCTGTCCTTGAGGTGGCCGATGATGCCGCGGGCGGTCGTCGAGAGGTTCTCGCCAAAGGCGCTGGTGGCCTTGCCGAGGTCTTCCAGTATGCGGCCGGTGGCCCCGTCGAGTGTTTCGACGAAGGTCTTGCCGGTGTGGTCGAGCTGGCTGGTGAGGTCGGTGGATATTTCGGTGAGCAGGGCATTGGCGGCGTCGAAACGCGCCCCCAGCTCGCGCGCCGACATCTCGATGCGTTCGAACATGCCGGAGCTGGTCTCGTCGAGGTGTTCGCGCAAGGTGGCGGCGGTGACATCCAGCTTGTTGATGAGCTCTCCGGATGTCTGCTCGAGGCGGGCGAACATCTGGCCGGATATGCTCTCCAGGTCGTTGTGCAGGCTGGCGGTGGTCTGCTCGAGGCGCGAGGAGACTTCCGTGGTGGCGCGCTCGAGGCGGCGGGAGACGGTGTCGGAGGTCTCGACGAGGCGCGAGGTGAGCTGGGTGGAGGTTTCGTCGAGCTGCCCGGCGATCTCGCCGGAGGTGGCCTCGAGGCGCTTCGACAGGTCGGCGGAAGTGGCCTCCAGGCGCTCGGCCATGCTCTCGCTGGTTTCGCGCAGGCGGCCGGTCAGCTCCAGGGTGGATTGATCGAGGCGGCGGGCCAGGGTTTCGCTGGTTTCGGCCAGCTTGCTGGTGACCTCCACGGAGGTGGAATCGAGGTGAGTGGTGAGGTTCTCGGTGGTTTCCGCCAAGCGTCCGGCGACGTCGCCGGAGACATGCTCCAGGCGGCCCAGCAGGGTGCGCGAGGTGTCGTCGAGGCGGCTGGTGAGGTCGATGGAGGTGGCCTCCAGGCGCTCGGCCAGCTTGCCGGTGGTGCCCTCGAGCCGCGAGGTGAGGTCGGCGGAGGCCACTTCCAGCAGCTCCGACATGCGTCCGGTGGCCTTTTCCAGGCGCGTGGCCATGCCGCCCGCGGTCTCCTCGATGCGCTCGGTGAGGCCCTTGGTGGAGGCTTCCAGGTGTTCCTCCATCTGCGAGGTGGCCTCGCTGACGCGGGTGAAGTAGGTGGCGGCGGAATCGGCCAGCCTGGCGGCCATTTTTCCGGAGGTTTCGGTGAGCAGGGCGTCGAGGCTCTCGGCGGAATCACGCAGGTTCTGGACGACGCTCATGGAGGTGCCCTTGATGCGCTCGTTGAGCTTGCCGGTGGCCTCGTCGAAGAACTGCGATATCTGGGCCGAGGCCTCGGCCGCTTGGTTGAACAGTTGCGAGGCCTTGTCCTCGAAATTGGAAGACAGGTTGGTGGCCGCCTCGCTGAACAGCTGGCTGAGCTGGTTGGTGGAATTGGCCGCGTGAGCGGTAATGCTGGAGGTGGCTTCCTTGACCTTTTCGCTCATGTCGCTGGTCGTGGCGCGCAGCTTCTCGTCGAGCTCGCCGGCGGCCCCGCGCAGCCTGCTTTCGGCCTGTTCGGTGGCCTCGCTGATGCGCTTGTCGATGAGGGAGGTGGATTCGTCGAGATACTGGCCGATCTGGCTGGTGGCCTCGGCGACACGGTTGAACAGGGTGGTGGAGGTTTCCTCGATCTTGCCGGAGATGCTGCCCGTGACGGTATGCAGCTTCTCGTCGAGCTCGCCGGCGGCCCCGCGCAGCCTGCTTTCGGCCTGTTCGGCGGCCTCGCTGATGCGCTTGTCGATGAGGGAGGTGGATTCGTCAAGATACTGGCCGATCTGGCTGGTGGCCTCGGCGACGCGGTTGAACAGGGTGGCGGAGGTTTCCTCCATCTTGCCGGATATGCTGCCGGTCACCTCGTCCACCTGGGTGAACAGGCGGGTGGAAGTGTCCTCGAGGCTGGCG
>CAZXTT010000082.1:0-4991 GCA_964643775.1 uncultured Rhizobiaceae bacterium
CTCGACCGCCGCCGCGAAACGGGCGCTGTCGGCTGACGGGCGGGTTATGATGAAGGCGCGGCCCATCACAGCACCAGGCCGTCTCCGGCCTTGGCGAGTATCTCGCGCGCCGCGTCGCGGCCCATTTCCCCGGCATCGCGCATTGGTCCCTTGCGCTCGGCGCGCCAGCGCTGGCGGCCATCGAGGCTGAGCGCCTCGCAAATCAGGTGAACCTCGCCATCGCGCACCACAGCATGGGCGGCCAGCGGGGTGCGGCATGAGCCTTCCAGCTCGATGAGAAAGCCGCGCTCGGCGGCCACCGCGACGCGCGTGTCCTCGTCGTTGAGCGGCGCGAGCATCTCGGCTGTCTTCCCGTCGTCTTCGCGTATCTCTATGCCGATGGCCCCCTGCGCCACCGCCGGCAGCATAACCTCCACCGGCACCGCCTGGGTTATCTCGGCGGACAGCCCCAGCCTGTTCAGCCCGGCGCAGGCGAGGAAGGTGGCGGCCACCTCGCCCTTCTTCAGTTTCTCCAGCCGCGTGCCGACATTGCCGCGAAACTGGCCTATTTCCAGGTCGGGGCGCATGGCCAGCAACTGGGCGGCGCGGCGCACCGAGGAGGTGCCGACCTTCGCCCCCCGCGGCAGTTCGTCAATGCTGGCGGCCACCGGCGAGATGAAGGCGTCGCGGGCGTCCTCGCGCGGCAGGTTGGTGGATATGACAAGCCCCTCGGGCAGCACGGCGGGCACGTCCTTCATGGAATGCACCGCCAGGTCGATGCGGCCATCGAGCAGCGCTTCCTCGATTTCCTTGGTGAAAAGCCCCTTGCCGCCTATCTCGGCCAGCGGGCGGTCGCGGATCATGTCGCCGGTGGTCTTGATGACCACGATCTCCACGTCGTCTTCCCGCCAGCCGTGGGCCGCCATCAGGCGGCGGCGGGTTTCATGGGCCTGGGCAAGCGCCAGTTGCGAGCCACGCGTGCCGATTTTCACTTTCGCCATGGGCCTTGGTCTTTCCCTGCCGGCGTGGTGCGTTCCGCATCGCCGATCTTCTTTGCACAATGTCCCCAAAGGGAATAGAAAGCATTCATGGGCAAGGCAAGCGAAAACCCCTCCGCGCTGACGGTGCTCGGCATCGAGACGTCGTGCGACGAGACGGCGGTGGCGGTGGTGCGCCGCGCCGCCGGCGGGCCGCCGCGGGTGCTGGCCGACGTGGTGCTCTCGCAGGTGGCCGAGCATGCCGAATTCGGCGGCGTGGTGCCGGAGATCGCGGCGCGCGCCCACCTGCGCCACCTGCCGGGGCTGATGAAACAGGCGATGAGCGAGGCGGCGCTCGACTGGCGCGGCATCGACGCGGTGGCGGTGACCGCCGGGCCGGGACTGATGGGCGGGCTGCTGACCGGCATGATGAGCGCCAAGGCGCTGGCGCTGGCGCTGAAGATCCCCTTCGTGGCGGTCAATCACCTGGAGGCCCACGCCCTGTCGCCGGGGCTGACCGAGGGGCTCGCGCCGCCGTGGCTGCTGCTGCTCATTTCCGGCGGCCACACGCAACTGGTGTCGGTGGAGGGCGTGGGCGAATACCGCCGCTATGGCACCACCATAGACGACGCGCTCGGCGAGGCCTTCGACAAGGTGGCCAAGATGCTGGGGCTGGGCTATCCCGGCGGGCCGCGGGTGGAGGAGCTGGCGGCGCGGGGCGAGGCCGGGCGCTTCCGCCTGCCGCGGCCCATGAAGGGGCGCGAGGGCTGTCACTTCTCCTTTTCGGGGCTGAAGACGGCGGTGCGCGGTCAGATACTCAAGCTCGACGAGGTGACGGAACAGGACAAGGCCGACATGTGCGCCGCCTTTCAGCAGGCGGTGGCGGAATCGATGGCCGACCGGCTGGGCAATGCCTGCGAGCGCTTCATCGACGAGCACCCGGGGCTTTCCGACCCGGTGCTGGTGGTGGCCGGAGGGGTGGCGGCCAATGCCGCCTTGCGCGCCGCCATGACGAGCGCGGCGGCTGAACACGGGCTGCGGCTGGTGGCGCCGCCGCCGCGGATGTGCACCGACAACGCCGCCATGGTGGCCTGGGCCGGGCTGTTGCGGCTGGAGGGGGGCAAGAGCGATCCATTGTCCACCTCGGCGCGCGCCAGGTGGCCGCTCGACCCACGGGCGGAACCGGCGGCCTTCGCGGGAGTGAAGGGATGAGCAAGAGCATGAAAACGGGCGTCATAGGCGCTGGGGCATGGGGCACGGCGCTGGCCATGACGGCGGCGCGCGCCGGGCACGAGGTAACCCTGTGGGCGCGCGAGCCGGAGCTGGTGGAAGACATGCGCCGCAAGCGCGAGAACACCCTTTACCTGCCCGGTCACGAGCTTCCCGAGGGCATAACCCCGACCAATGACGCCGCCGACCTGGCGGGCCATGACATGGTGCTGCTGGTGGCCCCGGCGCAGGCCACGCGCGCGGTGATGAGCGCCTTCGCGCCATACCTGGAGGAGAACCTGCCGCTGGTGCTGTGCGCCAAGGGCATAGAGCAGGAGACGGGCAAGTTCCTCTCCGAGGTGGTGGAGGAGACGGCTCCGCGCGTGCGGCCCTTCGTGCTGTCGGGGCCCAGCTTCGCCGCCGAGGTGGCTGCCGGGCTGCCCGCCGCCGTGACGCTGGCGGGGCGCAGGCTGGAAGAGGCGCGGGGCATCGCCCGCGCGCTGGCCCACAAGGGCTTTCGCCTCTATGCGTCGGACGACCTGACGGGGGCGCAGCTCGGCGGGGCGCTGAAGAACGTGCTGGCCATCGCCTGCGGCATAGTCGACGGGCACGGGCTCGGGGCCTCGGCGCGCGCCGCGCTGGTGACCCGCGCCTTCGCCGAGATGGCGCGCTTCGGCGCGGCCCTGGGGGCGCGGCGCGAGACGTTGAGCGGCCTTTCCGGCATGGGCGACTTGATCCTCACCGCCACCTCGCCGCTGTCGCGCAATTATTCGCTGGGGCTGAAGCTGGGCCAGGGGGAGAGGCTGGAAGATATCCTGAAGCAGCGCCGCGCCGTCACCGAGGGCGTGCACACGGCGGCCATAGTGGCGCGCATGGCAGATGAAAGGGATATAGACATGCCCATATGCCGGGCGGTGGAGGCAATAGTCAGCGGGCGCTCCGACACCCAGACGCAGATAGAGAGCCTGCTGGCGCGGCCATTGAGGGACGAGACGTGATAGTCGTATCGAATTCCGAGGCAACGGGAGGGAGATGAGCATGCTGTTCGCCATAATCTGCACGGACAAGCCGGGAGAGGGGCTGAAGCTGCGCCAACAGAACCGGCCCGACCACCTGCAATGGCTGGACGGGCTGGGCGAGGTAGTGGTGGCCGCCGGGCCGTTTCTCGACGAGGAGGAAAAACCCACCGGCTCGCTGATCATAATCGAGGCCGAATCCATGCAGGCGGCGCGTGAAATAGCCGCCCAGGACCCCTATGGCAGGGCCGGGGTGTTCGAAAAGGTGGAGATAAGACCTTGGAAGTGGTTGATAAACAAGCCCGCCGGTATATGATGCCCCGAAGGAAATCAACCGAGACTGGTATTTTTCCATGAGCTCTTTTGTGGTGGCTGGCGGGGGCATCGCGGGGCTGTCCTCGGCCTTGGCGCTGTCTGACGCCGGGCACGAGGCAATCGTGCTCGAACAGGCGGCGAAGTTTTCCGAAGTCGGGGCCGGCATACAGATCGGCCCTCATGGCGGCCGGGCGCTCGAGGCGCTGGGCGTCATGGACGTGCTGGCCGAACGCCTGTTCCGGCCGCGCGCCATCCGCATACGCAAGGCGGCGAATGGGGCGCAGTTGGGAGAAGTGCCGCTGGGCGACGAGTTCGTGAACAGATTCGGCGGCCGGTATCATTGCGTTCACCGCAGCGACCTGCTGGCGGCATTGCTGGAAGTGGCGCGCGGGCGGGACAACATAATCCTCAGGACGAACAGCCGGGTAAGCCACTATTGCGCCGCCGATGGCGGGATCAAGGTGAGCACCAGGAATGGCGATTCATACTGGGGCGAGGCCCTGATCGGGGCCGATGGCATTCGCTCGCGGGTGCGGGCGCGGCTGCTTGGCGATGGCAAGCCGGTGCTGGCCGGGCACGTGCTTTACCGGGTGCTGCTCGATGCCGACGATGTGCCCGGCGTGGTCGATACATCCAGCGTCAACCTGTGGCTGCACCCCGGCGGGCACGTGGTGCATTACCCGGTGCGCGGCGGCGAGAAATTCAACATCGTGGCGGCGATAAACGAAAACTGGGCCGGGGAGGGCTGGAGCGAGCCTTCCGATGGCGAGGCCATGCTCAAGGTGTTCTCCGGCGTGGCCGATGAGCTGCGCGCCCTGCTGGAGCGGCCCAAGGTGTGGCTGCGCTGGGCCGGGGCGGACAGGAGGCCGGTCAGCAAGTGGGGCGAAGGGCCGGTCACGCTGATCGGCGACGCCGCCCACCCCACCTTGCCCTACCTAGCCTCCGGGGCGGTGATGGCGCTGGAGGACGCGGTGGTGCTGGGCCAGCAGGTGAAGAACAATCCCAATGACCTGGAAGCTGCCCTGCGCGCCTACGAGCGCATCCGCCAGCCGCGCACGGCGCGCATCGTGGAAAGCTCTCACAGGCTGGGCGGGATATATCACGCCACCTGGCCCAAGGCGGCTTTCCGTGACATGTTCATCCGCTTCACGTCAGGGGAAAAGAGCCTCGAGCGCATGAGCTGGCTCTATGACTGGCGTCCGTGATGAGCTCCGCGCCCCCGCCCGATGAATCTCCCGCCGGTGCGCCGCTGCCCGATGATGAGGCGCTGGGGCTTTATTTCCACTGGCCCTTCTGCCTTTCCAAGTGCCCATATTGCGACTTCAATTCCCATGTCCGCGATTCCATCGACATGGAAGAGTGGAAGCGGGCCATGCTGCTCGCCCTGCGCTGGTTCGCCGGGCGCGCCGGGGGGCGGCGGGTGGTTTCGCTGTTCTTCGGCGGCGGCACGCCGTCGTTGATGGAGCCTTCGCTGGTATCGGCGCTCATCGACGAG
>CAZXTT010000083.1:0-12863 GCA_964643775.1 uncultured Rhizobiaceae bacterium
TCCTCGTCGAGCGGCGCTTCCAGCTCGTCGCCGAGCGCCGCCGCCAGCGCCGCCTCGTAGCCCTTGTCCACCCGCAACAGGTCGGCCAGCGGCGAAAAGCGCCCGTCCCCACCGGCCCCCAGCAGCTTCTCCAGCGTCGCCACCTCGGCCCCGGTCTTGTCCGCCTCGCGCCGCGCGTCGTTCCATTCCTGCCGCGCCGCCTGCTCGCTCTCGCGCGCCTCGTTCAGCGCCTCCTCGGCGGCGGCCGCCGCCTCCTGCGCCCGCTTCGCTTCCCCCTCGGCCTCTTCCAGCCCCCGACGCGCCGCGTTCAACGCGCCATCGGCCCGTGAGCGCCCCTCCAGCGCCGCCAGCTCGGCGCTCGTGCGCCGCTCTTCCTCCTCCAGCCTGGCAAGCCGCGCCGCGGCCTCCTCCAGCGCCCGCTCCAGCGCCGCCCGCCGCGCCGCCTGCTCGGAATGGCGCGCCTGCAACTCGTCCACCCGCTCCTGCGCCTGCCTGAGCGCCCCTTCGGCCTCTTCCACGGCCCTCGCGGCCTCGGCCCGCGCCTGTTCGCCATCGTTCTGGCTGCTCAATTGCCGCCGCTCTTCCTTCAGCCGCTCCAGCATGGCGCGGGCGTCGTCCAGCGCGTCCTGCTCGCGCGCCATGTCCAGCTTCGCCTGCTCGATGCGCGCCGCCAGTTCCCCGGCCCTGCGCTCCGCCGCCTGCTCGCGCCGCTTCAGCCCCTCCAGCTCCACCTGCAACCGTTGCAGCACGGCGGCGCGGGTCGCCTCTTCCTGGCGCAGCGGGGCCAGCTTCTCGTTCATCTCCTCGCGCCGGCGCGACAACTGCGAGGCCATTCTCGTGAACTCGGCCAGCAGGCGGGTGGTTTCCCCGTGCGCCGCGCGCTCCTCCTCGCGCGTCCGCCGCGCCTCGTCCCAGGCCCGCCACATGCCCGCCGCTTCCAGCTTCCTTATCCGCCCGGAAATGTCGCGGTAGCGCTCCGCCTGCCGCGCCTGCCGCGACAGGGAGTTGCGCTGGCTCTCCAGTTGCGAGGTGACGTCCTGAAGCCGCTCGAGGTTGTGCTCCGCCGCCTTGAGCTTCAGCTCCGCCTCGTGGCGGCGGGTGTGCAGGCCGGTTATGCCCGCCGCTTCCTCCAGGATGCGCCGCCGCGCCGCCGGCTTGGCGTTTATCAGCTCCGATATGCGCCCCTGTCGCACCAGCGCCGGCGAGCGCGCCCCCGTCGAGGCGTCGGCGAACAGCAACTGCACGTCGCGCGCCCGCACCTCCTTGCCGTTGATGCGGTAGGTCGAGCCCTTGCCGCGCGCGATGCGCCGCGACACCTCCAGCGTGTCGTCGTCGTTCCACGGTTCCGGCGCGCGGCGCTTTTCGTTGTCGAGGGTGAGCACCACCTCCGCCATGTTGCGCGCCGGCCTCTCGCGCGAGCCATTGAAGATCACGTCCTCCATGGCCGCCGCGCGCATGTTCTTGAAGGAGTTTTCGCCCATCACCCAGCGCAGGGCTTCCAGCAGGTTCGACTTGCCGCAGCCGTTGGGCCCGACGATGCCGGTCAGCCCGGGCCGGATGAGCAGCTCGCAAGGCTCCACGAACGACTTGAAGCCGGTCAGTTTCAGGCGGCGGAATTTCATGCGCGTCGGCTGTTGCCCCTCTCATGGCCGGAACGCGCCGAAGCTCCCCTTGCCGCCTTGCCCCCACCCGCCCGAGCGGGCATGCCCGGCGGGCGGGCCTTGCGCGTTCCTATTTCTTCTCGGTCGCCTTCTTCAGTTCCTCGTCGATGATCTTGCGGAACTCGTCGATCGGGCGGCCACCCACCACCCTGCGGCCATTGACGAAGAAGGTGGGCACCGAATCGATGCCGAAATCACGGCTGGCGTTCTTCGATATGCCCACCACCTCGTTGGCCAGTTTCTGGTTCTTCAGGCAGGCGTCGAAATCCGCCTGCGTCATGCCCGCCAGCTTGGCCAGCTTGAGCAGCTCGTTCTTCGGATCCTTCACCCAGGTGCGCTGGTTCTTCATTATCAGCCCGAGCATGGGGAAATACTTTTCCTTCGGCTGGCAGCGCGCCAGCATGAAGGCGGCCAGCGCCAGTTGATCGAGCGGAAACTCGCGGAAGATGAAGCGCACCTTGCCGGTGTCCACGTATTCCTTCTTGATGACCGGCCACTGCTCCTCGTGAAAGGTCGCGCAATGCGGGCAGGTGGCCGAGGCGTATTCGACGATGGTGACGGGCGCGTCCTCCTTGCCCAGCACCATGTCGCCCGGCGTCACCGGCTTGTAGAGCAGGCCGGTGTTGACATACTCGGCCTTTTCCCCGGCCCGCGCCGCCACGCCGGAAGCCAGCGCCAGCGAGGCCAGGGACAAGGGGATCCTCAGAAGACCGCGTCTGGTGAATTCGTTGTTCATGGGTTCTGCCTACCTCAAAAAGGGGTGAAAGCCAAAAAAAGCCGCCTGGTTTCGCTCTTTCCTGTGGAGAAACGGGCTTTTCAGCCCTCTGGACTGGATTTGCCCGCCGCCACGTGGGCCGCCAGGCGGGCAAGTGATTCGCGCAAGTCCGGGTCGTGAACGGCCCTCGTCCGCCCCCGCAGCTCGGCGACGCGGCGCTCGTCGGCGGCCGACGGGGCAGGGGGGCGCTTCTCGTCATCCGCCCGCCGCCGCGCCTCTTCCGCCTCCTCCAGCGGCGCCTGGATGAAGGTTATCTTCCCCACCGCCGCGTGGCCGAAATAGCCGTTGATGCGCGAGATCAGCTCATTGCTCATGTGCTGCAACTCCAGCGCCCGCCCCGGCTGCACCCGCAGGTGCAGCACCGCCGCGCCGCCGCCCCCCTTGCCGCGCGCGGTCCTGAGCTTTTCCGGGCGCGAGAAGCGGGCCGCCTCGCCGGCGATCGCCGCCCAGTTGCGCAGCAATTCCGCCCACGCCGCCCCGTGCCTCTCGAAGGCCGGTCGCGTGATGCGCGTGACATATGTCCCTATCTGCTTCATCGGGTCCATCGGCGCTCCTGCATGGGGCTGTTATCGCCGCCCGTCCGCCGTCATGCAAATAACAGATGCTTGAAAGGCATTACCATCCGTTCATGGCGGCGTTTTCATGGCGAGCATGCCCGCCGGCGGCTGAACGGCGGCTGAACGCCTCCCGCGAAGGCTCCCGCGGCGGCTTTCCGCTCCCCTGAGCCTTCACCCCTCGCTCCCGGCCACGATGGCCAGCACTTCCGCCCCGTAGTGTTCCAGCTTGGCCTCGCCTATGCCGCCGATGGTGGCCAGTGACTGGCGGGTCTTCGGGCGCAAGGCGGCGATGGCCCGCAGGGTGGAATCGTGGAAGATCACGTAGGGCGGCTTGTTCTGCTCGCGCGCCGTCTCCAGCCGCCACTTCTTCAGCCGCCCGAACAGCTCGCGCGCCGCGGCGTCCATGGTTTCTTCCTCCGCCGCGAGCTTGCGGGCGCGCCTCTGGGCCGGTTTCTTCCCCCTGGGCGTCTTGCGCATGAAGAAGCGCTCCTCGCCGCGCAGCAGCGGGCGCGCCTTTTCGGTCAGCATGAGCGCCCCGAAGCGCTCCTCGTTCACCTCCAGGAAGCCGCCTATCACCAGTTGCCGGTAGAGCGTCCGCCACTGCCCGGCGTTCAGCTCCGCGCCTATGCCGAAGGTCGAGACATGCTGGTGCCCGGCGTTTATCACCTTCTCCGTCTCCTTGCCCAGCAACACGTCCGCCAGGTGCGCCGCCCCGAAGCGCTGGCCGGTGCGATAGACGTTGGACAGCGCCTTTCGCGCCTCGGTGGTCATGTCCACCTCTTGCGGCGGCTCCAGGCAGTTGTCGCAATTGCCGCATGGCCCGGGCAGCTTCTCGCCGAAATAATCGAGCAGCAACCGGCGGCGGCAGCCGGTCGTCTCGGTCAGCCCGATCAGCGCCTCCAGCTTGCCGCGCTGCACCCGCTTGTGTTCCTCCGGGGCCGGGCTGTCCTCGATGAAGCGCCTTTGCAGCACCACGTCGCGCATGGAAAAGGTCATCCACGCCTCCGCCGGGTCGCCGTCGCGCCCGGCGCGCCCCGTCTCCTGGTAGTAGGCCTCGATGGAGCGCGGCAGCGATAGGTGGGCGACGAAGCGCACGTCCGGCTTGTCCACCCCCATGCCGAAGGCGATGGTGGCCACCATCACCACCGCCTCCTCGCGCAGGAAGCGCCGCTGGCGGCTGGCCCGCTCGCGCGCCTTCAGCCCGGCATGGTAGGACAGGGCGTTTATCCCCTTCCCGCGCAGCCACGCGGCGGTTTCGTCGGCCTGCTTGCGCGACAGGCAATAGACTATGCCCGCCTCTCCCCCGTGGCGCTCCTCGATGAACTTCAACAGCCCCTGGCGCCCCGCCCCCTCCGCGGCGATGGCGTAGCGGATGTTCGGCCGGTCGAAGGAGGAGATGAAGACCTCCGCCCCCTCCATGTCCAGCTGGCGCAGTATCTCGCCGCGCGTCCTCGCGTCGGCGGTGGCGGTAAGGGCGATGCGCGGCGCCTGCGGGAAGCGCTCCCCGATGATCCGCAACTGGGTGTATTCGGGCCGGAAGTCATGCCCCCATTGCGACACGCAGTGGGCCTCGTCGATGGCGAACAGCGCCACCCTTACGCTGCCCAGCAGCGCCAGCGTGCGCTCCTGCAACAGCCGCTCCGGGGCTATGTACAACAGGTCGATGCGCCCGCTTCTCAGGTCATCCTCGATGGCCAGCGTCTCGTTCCAGTCGAGGGTGGAATTGAGAAACTCCGCCCGCACCCCCAGCTCGCGCAGCGCCAGCACCTGGTCTTCCATCAGGGCGATCAGCGGCGATATGACCACCCCCACCCCCTTCCTCGTCAGCGCCGGAAGCTGGTAGCACAGCGACTTGCCGCCGCCGGTGGGCATCAGCGCGAACACGTCGCGCCCGGCCAGCAGGGCGGAGATTATTTCCTCCTGGGGCTTGCGAAAGTCATCATGGCCGAAAACCGATTTCAGCAACTCCCGGGCCCGTTGCGCCGCCGCCTTGTCCATCTTTGTTCATCATTCCGGGTTGATTCGACCACCTGGCTGGGGAATAAGCAACAAGCAACGGCTCAAATCAATGGGGGTATTTATCATGCGGGATCTCATCATGAACATCGCCGACAAGCTCGGCATCGACGAGGCGCTGGCCGAAAAGGCGGTGGGCGTCCTCATGTCGCTGGTGCGAAGCAACGGCGACGAGGGCCAGGTATCGCGGCTTTTCGAACAGCTCCCCGGCGCCTCCGAGCTGGCCGAAAAATACGCCGGCGAAGTCTCCGGCGAAGGCTCGGGCGGCGGCCTCATGGGCATGCTCGGCGGAATGCTCGGCGGCGGCGCGGGCACGGCCATGAACGCCCTGGGCGCATTGCAGTCATCCGGCCTCGAAATGGGCCAGATCAAGGAGGCGGGCAAGGAGGTCTTCGCCTACGCCCGCCAGCACGCCGACCCGGAGCTCGCCAACGACGTCATCAAACAGGTGGCCGGCAACATCCCCGGCCTCGACAAGCTGCTGTAGGCAGGTGCGAAAACAAAGATCGCGAAAAACCCCAAGGCCCGGCCCATTGAGTCGGGTCTTTTCAATTCCCGTTTCCTCCGCATCATCGTCTCGCGCAAGGCCAAGGCCCCGCCACGCAGGGGGGGAGCCTCACGCTGGCGGCGCAGCGCCTCGATGGCCCAAAGCCCTGTCACGCGGGGAAGGGAGCATGAAAGCTAAACTTCAATCAAGGTTTAGATTTTTGTCACCTGCGCAGGTCGAGGGGGCTGCCCCGTGCAGGTGCATGTCTCGCGCAGGGTCTGGAGCCCCAGACCCACGAGAGGAGGGGCGCCACCCAGCTCCCGCGGTGGACCATGTCCGCGAGATCCCCAGACCCGCGTGGGGAGCATAAAAATTAAACCTCAATCAAGGTTTAGATTTTTCATCAACCGCGCAAGTCTGGAGCCTCAGACCCACGAGGGGAGGGGATCATGAAAATTAAACCTCGATCAAGGTTTAGATTTATTGCTACCCGCACAGGCAGGGAGCCCCAGACCCACGTGGGGAGGGGAGCAAGAAGGCTAAATCTCAATCAAGGTTTAGATTTATCGCTACCCACGCACGCCAGCGGGAGCCCCAGACTGGCGGGAGGAAAACGGACGTTGCGGTGAGAAGGGCAGGGGGGCGGGCGTGGCGGGTTTGCTGGGCCCGTGGCCTAGCGTGCTTTTGCCTCTATCTCGTCCCAGATCATCGCCGCTATGTTGGCTCCGCCCTGTTTTTCAATGGCCCGCAGGCCGGTGGGCGAGGTTACGTTTATTTCCGTCAGCCAGCCGTCTATCACGTCTATGCCGACGAACAGCAGCCCGCGCCGCTTCAGCTCCGGGCCGATGCGCGCGCATATCTCCTCCTCGCGCTTGCTCAGGCCCGCTATCTCGGCGCGCCCCCCCACCACCATGTTGGAGCGCACCTCGCCGGGCTTGGGGATGCGGTTGATGGCCCCCGCCGCCTCGCCGTTGACCAGTATGATGCGCTTGTCTCCCTCGCTCACCTTGTCGAGGTATTTCTGGGCGATGAACGGCTCGCGGAAGGTTTCGGAGAACAGCTCGCAGAGGGCGGCGAAATTGGCGTCGTTGCTGGTCATGCGGAACACCCCGGCCCCGCCGTTGCCATACAGCGGCTTCATTATGATGTCGCCATGCTCGGCGCGGAATTCCTCTATCGCCCCGATGTCGCGGGTTATCAGGGTAGGGGGGGTAAGCTCCGGGAACTCGAGCACGAACAGCTTCTCCGGCGCGTTGCGCACCTCCGCCGGGTCGTTGACCACCAGCGTGCCGCCCGCCGCCACCTGCTCCAGCATGTGGGTGGCGGTGATGTAGGCCATGTCGAACGGTGGATCCTGGCGCATCAGCACCACGTCGAAGCCGTTCAGGCTCTCGCTTCGCTCCTCGCCGGCGGAGAAGTGATCTCCCTCCACGTCGCGCACCATCACCCACCGCCCGCGCGCCGTGACCCCCCGCGGCGTCATCGCCATGCCCTCCGGCTGGTAGACGAACAACGTGTGGCCGCGCGCCTGCGCCTCCAGCATAAGGGCGAAGGTGGAATCGCCGCCTATGGCGATACCCTCCAGCGGATCCATCTGCACAGCGACTTTCAGCCCCATCGTTCAATCTCCATCGAAAACATTGCTCACGTGCCGCGCCACGTACCAGCGGTTTACGGCCACCATGTCGAAACGGCAAGTGGCCGCCGCGTGTTCCGGGTGCGCCGCCAGCCACCAGCGCGCCGCCTTCATCAGCCGCTTGCGCTGGTATGGCGTTATGGCCTCCAGCGCCTCGCCCAGGCTGTCGCGCTTCTTGACCTCCACGAAGGCCACCACCGAGGCGCGCCGCGCTATCAGGTCGATCTCCCCCAGCGGCGTCTTCACCCGCCGCCCCACGACGCGCCAGCCCCTCGCCATGAGCAGCAGGGCCGCCAGCCCCTCGGCTCGTTCCCCGGCCCGGTATCGCGCCGACTGGTTCATTCCCCGTCCCTTGCCGCCTTCAGCTTCAGCGCCATGTCGTAGACCGCCTTGCGCTAAACCTTGAGCCGCCGCGCCACCGCCGCCGCCGCCTTGCCCGCCGGCATTTCCTCCAGCGCCGCGACGAGCGCCGATTCTATCTCCTTCTCGCCCGCCTGCTTCTCCTCCGGCGGCCCGATGACCAGCGTGATCTCGCCCCTGACGCGCTCCCGCGCCGCTACCTCCCGCGCCAGCCCGTCGAGCGGCAGCCGCAGCACCTCCTCGTGCAGCTTGGTCAGCTCCCGGCACAAGGCCGCCGGGCGCGGGCCGAGGATGTCTGCCATGTCGGCCAGCGCCGCGGCGATACGGTGCGGCGCCTCGAACAGCACCAGGGTGGCCGGGATGTCCTTCAGCTCTTCCAGCCAGCGCCGCCGCGCCGCGGCTTTGGACGGGGCAAAGCCGGCGAACAGGAAGCGCTCCGAGGCCAGCCCCGACACCGCCAGCGCCGCCAGCGCCGCCGACGGGCCGGGGACGCTGGTCACCATGTGCCCGGCGGCGGCGGCCTCTTTCGCCAGCTTCATGCCGGGGTCGGAAACCACCGGCATTCCCGCGTCGCTGACCAGCGCCAGCGCCTTGCCCGCGGCCAGCATCTCCAGCAGCCGCGGGCGCATCCTCGCCGCGTTGTGCTCGTGGTAGGCGGCAAGCTTCGCCGTGATGCCGAAATGCTCCAGCAGGCGGCGCGTGTGGCGGGTGTCCTCGCACAACACCACGTCGGCCCCCGCCAGCGTCCACAGCCCGCGCAGCGTCATGTCGCCGAGATTGCCGATCGGCGTCGCCACCAGGTAAAGCCCGCCCTCCAGCCGCGCGTGAGGCATGGAAGGATACAGGATCCCGCCCCCGGCTGCCTTGCCGCTTTCCGCTTCACCGGCCATGAATATGCCCCGAAATCGCCCGATTAACCATACATTAACCCTAACCAACCCTAAACTGTTCAAACGGGATATTCATATCAATTATCACACGGCTGATTATTTTTCCGCCCGCCATGCGTTTGGCATGCAGCCGCCGTGACGTGAATGGCAGGCCCCTTGAATACCGGGGGCGCAGGCGGCCGGGCGGAAAAAGGGGGTGGAGGAAACGAAGTTGGCTGATCCTGTAGTTATCGGAAAAATCAAGACCCGGCCCGGACGCCGCGTTCGCGGCCTTTCGCGCCGGGCATTCGTTGTCATGGCCTCCATGTCCCTGGCTGCCTGCGGTGGCGGCATGGATTTCGGCGAGCTGTTCTCCGACAGCGGCCAGCCCGCCCGTTCCGGCCAGCAGGCCCAGCCACAGCCCCCGGCCAAGCCCGGCGCCGGCACTCCGCGCGTCGTGCTGCTCCTGCCCCTTTCCGCCTCCGGGCAGGTGGGCGCGATTGCCCGCGCCATGAAGAAATCCGCCGAACTGGCCATGATCGACGCCGGGAACCCCGGCATAACCCTGGTCACCAAGGACACCAGGGGCACCACCGGCGGCGCGCAGATGGCCGCCCAGGCCGCCATCAGCGAGGGCGCGCGCCTGATCCTCGGCCCCTTCCTGGCCTCGTCGGTGAAGGCCGTAAAGCCGGTCGCCTCCTCCGCCGGAGTCCCGGTGATCGCCTTTTCCTCGCAGTCTTCCACCGCCGGAGGCGGCGTTTACCTGATGAGCTTCCTGCCGGAAGAAGAGGTGGACAACGTGGTGCGTCATGCCGTCAAGTCCGGCAAGCGCAACATCGCCGCCTTCATCCCGCGCACCGCCTATGGCTCGGTGGTGGCCCGCGCCCTTTACGAATCGGCCAAGCGCCACGGCGCTTCCATCGCCGCCGAGGAGCGCTATGTCGCCACCGCCACCGGCATTTCCGCCCCGGCCGCCCGCATGGCCGCGAAGATCGCCAGCCCCGCCAACAAGATCGACGCCCTGTTCTTCCCCGGCAGCCCCAACATGGTGGGCGCGGCGGGCAAGGTATTCGCCGCCGGTGGCGTCACCGCCAGCAGCGTCCAGTTGCTGGGAACCGGACAATGGGATTCCGCCGCCATCCGCACCAAGCCGCTGGCCATCGGCGGCTGGTATGCCGGCGTGGCGCCTTCCCTGGTGCGCTATTTCTCCAATCATTATTCCAAGACATACGGCTCCACTCCGCCGCGCATCGCCTCGCTGGCCTATGACGCCACCTCGCTGGCCATCGCCCTGGGCCGTGGCGGCGGTTTCAGCCATTCGGCCATCGCCGACAGCGAGGGCTACCAGGGCATGAACGGCCTCTTCCGCTTCCGCCCCAACGGCCGCATCCAGCGTGGCCTGTCCATATTGCAGGTGACGGAAACCGGCCCGCAGGTCGTGGCTCCCGCCCCCACCCGCTTTTCCGGCAGTTAGCCCGCATGGCTCATGTATGGGCAAAACGCTCTTTTGCATGTAGTCTGTAAACTGGAAGTGATTCGCCGCCATTGGATCGCCATTCATCGGGTCACCGGGTCATCTTTGGTTGACGGGAGTGGTGATGGGGCCGCGCCCGGGCGGCTTGTGTGTTCCGCGTCACCTCATTGGAGGCGTTTTGAATGAAACGGCCTTGCCAGCCTGCCGCAGCACGGCGGCGTGGCCGGGCTGAAACAGGGGCTATGGGGCATGTGCAGGTCACCCGCCGGGGGGAGGTCATGCCCCGCAACGAGAAACCGGCTGTCACATGCCGCCTTTCTGGCTTGAAAGAACCCGCGGGCGATTGCCGCGCGCTTTGAGCGCCACCGCCGCCGCGCCGCTGCTCTGGCCGTCACCGGCCCATGCCGCCGCGCCGCTGGCCTTCGCCGGGCCGATGAGCAGCATGAGCGCCATGGCGCTGGCCGCCGCCGCCTTGTCCATGGCCGCCGCCGGGGCGCTGTTCTTCTCCCTGCGCCGGGCCGGGCGCAACAATGCCGCCTTGCGCGAAACCATCGACGACCTGGAGAGGCGTCTCTCCGAAACGGAGGTGCTGCTGGCCTCCGATCCACACGCCATGATCGTCTGGGAACACGGCTCCGACGAGCCGGCGCGCGTCTCGGCGCGCCTGCAACTGGTGCCCGGCGTGCCGCGCGACGAGCAGGCCCTGCCGCGCTTCGAGGAGTGGCTGAGCGGGGAATCGGCCCAGCGCCTGCGCGCCGCCTTGCAGCAACTGCGCGCTTCCGGCCAGCCGTTCAATTTCTCCATCCACACCAGCGCCGGAGAACTGCTCGAGGCCGATGGCCGCGCCAGCGGTTATACGGCGGTGCTGCGCTTCCGCCCGGTGGCCGGCGAGCGCCGCGAGATCATGGAGGCCACCAGCGAGGCGCACCGCATGATGCGCCAGGTGGAGCGCCTCTCCGGCCTGCTCGACAGCGCCCCCATGCCGGTGTGGCTGCATGACCGGGATGGCAAGCTCATATGGGCCAATGCCGCCTGGCTGCGCGCCGTCGATCTCGACGAAGGCGGGCTCGAAGCGGCGATTGCCGCCGGCATGCAACTGATAAAGCCATCCCAGCTGGAGCTGGCGCGCGAGGATGAACAGAGCGGCGGCAAGGTATACCGCGGCGCCACCGTCATAGGCGGCCAGCAGCGTATTCTCGAGGTATATGAATCGCCGCTGGAAGACGGCTTCGCCCTGTGGGCCATAGACATAACCGCCGCCGAACAGTTGCGCAGGGAAATGCGCAGCCACATAGAGGCCCACACCAGCACCCTCGACCGCCTCTATTCCGCCATCGCCATTTTCGCCGCCAACGGCCGGTTGCTGTTCGCCAACCAGGCCTTTGCCCGCCTGTGGGATCTCGACCCCGACTGGCTGGCCCGCCGTCCGGCCTTCGCCGAGATACTGGCCCGCCTGCGCGATCAGCGCCGCCTGCCGGAGACGGCCGATTTCCATGCCTGGCGCAACGCCCAGCTGGAGAAGTTCACCTCCCCCCAGGGAGCGCAGGAAAAATGGCACCTCCCGGACGGCCGCAGCCTGCATGTCATCAGCGAGCCGCACCCCCAGGGCGGCATCGTCTTCATCTTCGAGGACATCACCGAGAAGCTGCGCCTCGAGAGCCGCTACAAGGCCCTCATGGGCGTGCAGCGCGAAACGCTGGACAACCTGCACGAGGCAGTGGCCCTGTTCGGCACCGACGGGCGGCTCAGGCTGTTCAATCCCGCCTTCGCCCGCTTCTGGGGGCTCGATGAAAAGCTGCTGGAGAGCGCTCCCCATGTCGATGCCATAATAAGGGCCGCCCGCGCCCGTGGCGGCGATGACGACTGGTGGGATGCCTTCCGCTATTCGGTCACCGGCATGAGCGACGCCCGCAAGGCCTTCGCCCGCCGCATAAATCTCGACGATGGCCGCGTCTATGACAGCGTCATGGTGCCGCTGCCCGATGGCAACACCCTGTTCACCTGGCACGACATGAGTGATTCGGCGCGCGTCGAGAAGGCCCTGCGCGAACGCACGGAAGCCCTCATGCAGGCCGACGAGCTGAAATCCAACTTCCTGTCCTCGGTTTCCTACGAGCTGCGCACCCCCCTCAACTCGATCATCGGCTTCACCGAGATACTCCAGATGGGCAGCATCGCCGAGCCCCTGCAGCCACGCCAGGGCGAATACGTGCGTGACATCTACGCCTCGTCCACCGAGCTCCTGGGGGCCATTGACACCATCCTCGACCTCTCCACCATCGACGCCGGCCTCATGGAGCTGCGCGTCGAGGAGCTGGACCTGGCCGCCATCATGGAAGAGCTGGCCGGGCGCATGCAAAGCAGGCTCGAGCGCCGCGACCTGTTGCTCGAGGTCGAGCTGGCCGACGACGCCGCCACCATCTCCGCCGACCGCCACCGCCTGGCCCAGATCCTTTCCAACCTGCTTTCCAACGCCATCAATTTCTCCACCCGCGGCGGCGTCATTCGCATGGGCGCGCGCCGCGCCGGTGACAAGGTGGAGCTGTGGATCGCCGACCAGGGCATAGGGATGGACGAAAACGCCATCAACAGCGCCCTGCAGCGCTTCTCCGCCTCCGGCAGCTCCGGTGGCGGCAGCCGGGGCCCCGGGCTTGGCCTGCCGCTGGCCAAGGCGCTGGTCGAACTGCATGGCGGCGCGATGGACATAATCTCCCGCCCCGGCGAGGGCACCACCGTCATCTGCCGCCTGCCGCGCCATCCCCAGGCCGAGGGCAAGGGCGGCAATAGCGGCAAGGACCCCGATGGCGTTCGTGAAAATGGCCGGGAAGGCGGGCCGGACACCGAACCGGACGGCAGGCGGGCGGAGGCCTCCTGATGAGCGCTCCGACGCCCTGCACGACACTACGCCGCCACCTGCCGGACGAGGCCGCGACCAGCGCCCTGGGCCGCGAGCTTTCCCTCTTCGTCCGCCCCGGCGACTGGCTGTTGCTCTTCGGCGACCTCGGCGCCGGCAAGAGCACCCTGGCGC
>CAZXTT010000084.1:0-2896 GCA_964643775.1 uncultured Rhizobiaceae bacterium
AGCGCCGCAGCAGGCCGCCCAGGACGCCGCGGATGAGGGCGCGGCCTATCTGGGTGCCTATGGAGCCGACCATGGAGCGCACGAAGCGCTCGGTGGTGCTCATGCGGGTGGAGCGGCGGCGTGACGAGCGGGCCGTTTCCCTTTCTTCCTTTTCCCGCTGCTTGCGGCGTTCTTCTTCCTCGCGGGCCCTTGCTTCCGCCTCGGCGCGTTCCTCGGCGCGGCGCTTGAGCATCTCGAAGGCGCTGTCGCGGTCTTCCGGCTTGTCGTAAAGGCCGTGGACGGGGGAGTTGATTATCACCCGGCGGCGCTCCTCGTCGCTGATCGGCCCCATGCGCGACGATGGCGGGCGGATCAGGGTGCGCTGCACCATGCTCGGCACGCCCTTGCGCTCCAGCGTCGATACCAGCGCCTCGCCGACGCCGAGCTGGGTGATCGCCTCCTCGGTGTCGAAGCGCGGGTTCTGGCGGAAGGTCTCGGCGGCCGCCTTGACCGCCTTCTGCTCGCGCGGCGTATAGGCGCGCAGGGCGTGCTGCACGCGGTTGCCGAGCTGGGCCAGCACCTCGTCGGGCACGTCCAGCGGGTTCTGGGTGACGAAATACACCCCCACCCCCTTGGAGCGGATGAGCTTGACCACCTGCTCGATCTTGTCCACCAGCCCCTTGGGCGCGTCGTCGAACAGCAGGTGCGCCTCGTCGAAGAAGAACACCAGCTTCGGCTTGTCCGGGTCGCCCACCTCCGGCAGCTCCTCGAACAGTTCCGACAGCAGCCACAGCAGGAAGGTGGCGTATAGCTGCGGCGATTGCATCAACTGGTCGGCGGCCAGAACGTTGATATAGCCGCGCCCGTCGCGCGTGGTGCGCATGAAGTCGCGGATGTCGAGCGCCGGCTCGCCGAAGAATTCCTCCGCGCCCTGCTCCTCCAGCACGATCAGGCGGCGCTGAATGGCCCCGATGGTGCGCTTGTTTACATTGCCGTAATCGGTGGTCAGCTCCTTGCCGCGCTCGGCCAGATCCTTGAGCAGGGCGCGCAGGTCCTTCAGGTCGAGCAGCAGCAGCCCCTCCTCGTCGGATATGCGGAAGGCGATGTTCAGCGCTCCTTCCTGGGCCTCGGTCAGCCCCATGAGGCGCGACAGCATCAGCGGCCCCATCTCGGAGATGGTGGTGCGGATGGGGTGGCCCTGCTTGCCGAACAGGTCCCAGAAGATCACCGGGTTGTCGTGATAGCCATAGTCATCGAAGCCTATCTTTTCCGCCCGCGCGGTGAGGAAGTCCTTGTGCTCGCCGGCCACCGCCAGCCCCGAAAGGTCGCCCTTCACGTCGGCGGCGAACACCGGCACTCCCTGGGCGGAAAACCCTTCGGCGAGGATTTGCAGGCTTACCGTCTTGCCGGTGCCGGTGGCCCCGGTTATCAGCCCGTGGCGGTTGGCGTATGGCAGGTTCAGCCACTGCTTGAGCGGCGCGCCCTCCTCGTCGAAGGCCGAACCGACGAAAATGCGATCCATGTGCTTGTCGTCGCGCATGAGAATGTCCCCGCTGATGCCCGGTGATTGATTGCCCGGAATGTGCCGCGAAACTCCGCTCAAGGCAAGGGAAGGCATGAAATTGGCAATTCCGTTCCGGACACATCCCGATGGCTTATTGCGCCGCCTGTGACTCTGGCGCATTGTGCGCCCCGAACGAAAGATCAGGAGGCACGCATCCATGAGCGCATTCGACTGGGCCGACCCCCTGGGACTGAGCGCCCACCTCACCCAGGAAGAAATCATGATCCGCGATTCGCTGGCCGGGTTCGCCGCCGGTGAACTGGCCCCGGGAGTGCGTGAGGCATTCCGTGACGAGCGGTTCGATCCGGACATCATGAGGAAGATGGGCGAGATGGGGCTGCTGGGCATAATGACCAGCCCTGAATATGGTGGCTCCGGCCTCGGTTACGTGGCCTACGGGCTGGCCGCGCGCGAGGTGGAGCGCGTGGATTCCGGATACCGTTCGGCCATGAGCGTGCAGAATTCGCTGGTCATGCACCCCATCGAGGCCTACGGGACGCCTGAGCAGAAGAAAAAATACCTGCCCAAGCTGGCCAGCGGTGAGCTTGTAGGCTGTTTCGGCCTTACCGAGCCGGACGCCGGATCCGATCCCTCCTCCATGAAGACAAGGGCCCGGCGCACCCCGGGCGGTTACGTGCTGACGGGAACCAAGACGTGGATCACCAATTCGCCGATAGCCGACATCGCCATAGTCTGGGCCAAGGTGGCGGACGAGGACGACACCATACGCGGCTTTATCGTCGAGGCCGGTGCTTCCGGCTACTCGGCCCCGAAGATAACCAACAAGCTCTCCCTGCGCGCTTCCGTCACCGGCGAGATCGTCCTTGACGAGGTGGAGGTTCCCGCTTCGGCCCTGCTGCCGGAAGCGGCCGGGCTGAAGGGGCCGTTCGGCTGCCTCAACAAGGCCCGTTACGGCATCGCCTGGGGGGCCATGGGAGCCGCCGAGGCCTGCTGGCATGCGGCGCGTGAATACGTGCTGGAGCGCAAGCAGTTCGGCCGCCCGCTGGCCGCCAACCAGCTCATCCAGAGAAAACTGGCCGACATGCAGACCAGCATAGCAACCGGCCTTTCCGGCTGCCTGATGCTGGGGCGCGGGCTGGAGGAGGGCCGCCTCGCGCC
Organism: uncultured Rhizobiaceae bacterium; assembly: GCA_964643775.1. Lineage (GTDB taxonomy): Bacteria > Pseudomonadota > Alphaproteobacteria > Rhizobiales > Aestuariivirgaceae > Thermopetrobacter. The sequence goes on from CAZXTT010000084.1 coordinate 2,663, forward strand.
GCCGGCCATATCGCTGATGAAGCGCAACAACTGCCGCGCCGCCCTGCGGGTGGCGCGCGCCGCCCGCGACATGCTGGGCGGCAACGGCATATCGGACGAATTCCCCGTCATGCGCCACATGGTCAACCTCGAGGCGGTCAATACCTACGAGGGCACCGAGGACATGCACGCCCTCATCCTGGGCCGCGCCCAGACGGGCCTGCAGGCTTTCCGCTGCTGACAAGAGGCTGGCAG
>CAZXTT010000085.1:0-4649 GCA_964643775.1 uncultured Rhizobiaceae bacterium
TTCCGGCTCGCGCACCCCGCCGCCGACGGTCAGCGGCATGAAGCACTGCTCGGCGGTCTCGCGCACCACGTCGAGGATTATGCCGCGGTTCTCGTGCGAGGCGGTGATGTCGAGAAAGCACAGCTCGTCGGCGCCCGCGGCATCATATGCCTTGGCGATCTCCACCGGGTCGCCGGCGTCGCGCAGGTTGACGAAGTTGACCCCCTTGACCACCCGTCCGTCCTTGACGTCCAGGCAGGGTATGACGCGCGCCTTAAGCATCGTTCCCGCTCCTTGCCGCCGCCAGCAGCGCCAGCGCCTCGCCCCAGTCCACCCGCCCGTCATAGAGGGCGCGGCCCGATATTGCCCCTTCCAGCATGGCGCAATCGGGCTCGGTGAGGCGGCGTATGTCGTCCATGGAGGCCAGCCCGCCGGAGGCGATGACCGGGATGTCCACGGCGCGCGCCAGTTCCAGCGTCGATTCGATGTTCAGCCCCTTGAGCACCCCGTCGCGGTCTATGTCGGTGTAGATTATGGCCGCCGCGCCCGCGTCCTCGAAGCGCCGCGCCAGGTCGATGGCGGAAAGCTCCGATGTCTCGGCCCAGCCTTCCACCGCCACCTTGCCGCCGCGCGCGTCTATGCCGATGGCCACCCGCCCGGGAAAGGCCCGGCAGGCCTCCCTGACCAGGCCGGGATCGCGCACCGCCACGGTGCCCAGTATCACCCGCCTGATGCCGCGCTCCAGCCAGCCCTCGATGGTCGCCATGTCGCGGATGCCGCCGCCAAGCTGGGCGGGGATGTCAACGGCCCCGAGGATGGCCTCCACGGCATCGGCGTTAACCGGCTTCCCGGCGAAGGCGCCGTTGAGATCGACCAGGTGCAGCCACTCGAAGCCGGCCCTCTCGAAGGCCCGCGCCTGCGCCGCCGGGTCGTCGTTGAACACCGTCACCTGCTCCATGTCGCCCAGCTTCAGGCGCACGCACTGGCCATCCTTGAGGTCTATGGCGGGAAACAGGATCATCGGCTTTTGCTCTTGCTGGTGAATGTTGCAGGGGCGGTTGTCAGGGCTTCCATTGCAGGAAATTGGAAATCAGCGCAAGGCCCAGCTTCTGGCTCTTCTCCGGGTGGAACTGGAAGCCCAGCAGGTTGTCGCGCGCCACCGCCGCGGTCACCGGCCCGCCGTAATCACAGCGCGCCAGAACATGCGCCTCGTCGGCGGCCACGAAATGATAGGAGTGGACGAAATAGGCATGCCAGCCACCGGCCCCCAGCGGCAGCCCGGCTAACACCGGGTGATCGCGCAGCGGCTCAAGGGTGTTCCAGCCCATGTGGGGGATCTTCAGGGAAGGATCGTCCGGTTCGATGGCCCGCACCTCGCCCCCGATCCAGCCGAAGCCCTCGTGTTCGCCATGCTCCAGCCCGCGGCTGGCCATCAGCTGCATGCCCACGCATATGCCGAGAAACGGCTTGCCCCGCCGCAATGCCGCCTCCTCCAGCGCCTCCCACATGCCCGGCAGATCCTTCAGCCCCGCCCGGCAGTCGCCGAAGGCCCCCACCCCGGGCAGCACGATGCGGTCGGCGGAGCGCACCATTCCGGCGTCGGCGGTGAGGAAAACGTCGGCATTAACGCCGCTGTCGCGGGCGGCCCGCTGAAAGGCCTTTTCCGCCGAGCGCAGGTTGCCCGAGCCATAGTCGATAATCGCCACTTTCATGGGAGATCATGCCTCCAATGGAGAATTCACGCCTGTCCGGAAAGCTCCGCCTGCTCCGCCACCATCGCCTGGGCCAGCCTCAGCCCTGCCTCGTCGCGCCCCTGGGCGGAAATGACGCCGCGTTCCTCGTAGCCCTTGCGCTCCAGGGCGGCGCGCGCCAGCGAGTTGCCCTCGAAGCCAAGCAGCAGGGCCACCAGCACATGCAGCCACATGGCAAGCTGCGGGGAGCTGCCGCTTATCATTCCGATGACCACGTAAAGGCCGATCAGCGCCGCCAGCTCGCGCCACATGCCGCGCCACGCCAGCCACAGCGGGCCGAACAGCAAGGCAGGCCATGAGAAACCATCCTTGACCAGCTCGGCGTCGCCATCGGCGGCCATGTGGACGGAGAAATGACGCATCACAGGCTGCCCTTGGTCGAAGGCACGGCCGAGCCCATGCGCTCGTCCACCGTCACCGCCGCGCGCAGGGCGCGCGCCACCGCCTTGAAGCAGCTTTCGGCGATGTGGTGGGAATTGTCGCCGCTGATGTTTTCCACGTGCAGGGTGATACCGGCGTTTATGGCCAGCGCGTAGAAGAACTCGCGGAACAGCTCGGTGTCGAAGCCGCCCACCTTCTCGCTGGGGAAGCTGACATTCCATACCAGCCACGGGCGGCCCGAAATATCCACCACGGCGCGGGTAAGCGCCTCGTCCAGCGGCACGTAGGCGTGGGCATAGCGGGTTATGCCGCGCTTGTCGCCCAGCGCCTCGCGCAGCGCCTGGCCGAGGGCTATGCCTATGTCCTCGGTGGTGTGGTGGTCGTCTATGTGCAGGTCACCCTTGGCGCGGATGCTCACGTCCATCATCCCGTGGCGGGCTATCTGATCCAGCATGTGGTCGAGAAAACCTATGCCGGTGGCGATGTCCGCCTTGCCGGAGCCGTCGAGGCCGATGGCGACGGTGATGTCCGTCTCGTTGGTCTTGCGCGCCACTTCGCCCTTGCGCATGGCCTTTTCTCCCGCTGCTGATTGCAACTGTCTGCCTTTTAACCCATGCATGGTGGCAAGGCAAAAACGGCCCGCTCCTGCCTTTCAGGATGAATGCCAGGCAGCGGCTATTCCTTCTTCAGATCGTTCAGCTTGGCGAACACGGAATCGGCGTCCGGCACGTCCTCCTCCGGCGCGGGGGCAGGCGCGTCCATGCCGCCCATGTCCTTGAACACCTCTTCCTTGCTCTCTTCCGCCTTGGGGCGCGAATGGGTGAAGCCACCGACGGTTTCGCTGGCGGGCTTGAGTGTCCGGGCCTCTTCCTGCGCTTCCGGCTGGCCGCTCTTCTTGCGCATGCGGGCGGCCTTTTCGGCTGCCTTTTTCACCGCCATGTCAAGCTCTATCTGGGAACACAGGCCAAGGGTCACCGGGTCGCGCGGCTTGATGTTGGCGGTGTTCCAGTGGGTGCGGGTGCGGATGGCCTCGATGGTCGGCTTGGTGGTGCCCACCAGCTTCATGATCTGGGCGTCCGACAGCTCCGGGTGGTTGCGCAGCAGCCAGGCGATGGCGTCGGGCCTGTCCTGGCGGCGCGACAGGGGGGTGTATTTCGGCCCCTTGCGGGCGCGGGTCACCGGGATGTCCACCTTCGGCTTGGCCAGCTTTAGGCGGTATTCCGGATCCTTTTCCCCCTTCTCGATTTCCTCGCGGGTGAGCTGACCGGCGGCGATCGGATCGAGCCCCTTGATGCCCTGCGCCACCTCGCCATCGGCTATGCCCTTGACCTCCAGTTCATGGAGGCCGCAGAAATTGCCTATCTGCTTGAAGGTAAGGGCGGTATTGTCCACCAGCCAGACGGCGGTGGCCTTCGGCATGAGCGGTTTTCCGGACATGAGTCTTCTCCTTCAGCAGCCACCGCATGCTTTGCTGTCCATGGGTGGATTGCCGTATTTGAATAATTGGTGATTACGGGATTGAAGGCAATATAACGCCGCCGCCTGGCGGAAGCAAATCGTAATTGCAACGGCGGATATTTCGCCACAAGAAGCGCGCAATATGCCCGTTCCAAATTTGTTCTTGATTTGTATGCGTCATTGCGTTAACCTTTTTCCAACGAGAACGAAAACCGGCCGCAAGGGAATGGTGGCGGCAACGCGCGGGGCAGGGGGAGTCTTCCGGTCATGGTATCGAGGGTAACCACGGTGGCCTTTCAGGGCGTGCAGGCGGTGCCTGTCGATGTGCAGGTGCAGATGTCCTCGGGGCTGGTGGCGTTCACCATCGTCGGCCTTCCCGACAAGGCAGTGGCCGAAAGCCGCGAGCGGGTGCGCGCCGCCCTGCATGCCATCGGGCTGGCCATGCCCGCCAGGCGCATCACCGTCAACCTCGCGCCCGCCGACCTGCCCAAGGAGGGCAGCCACTATGACGTGCCCATCGCGCTGGCCCTGCTGGCCGCCATGGGGATATTGCCGGGGGAATTCCTGTCGCGCCACATGGCCATGGGCGAACTGGCGCTCGACGGCTCGCTGACCGCCACCGCCGGGGCGCTGCCCGCCGCCATGGCCGCCAACGCCGCGGGGCTTGGCCTCATCTGCCCGCGCGACAACGGGGCCGAGGCGGCATGGGCCGGCGAGGAGCTGGACATTCTCGCCCCCGCCACCCTCGTGCAGGTGGTGAACCACGCCCGCGGCACGCAGGTATTGTCGCGGCCCGAGCCGAAACTGGCGCGCCGGCGGGGGCCGCTGCCCGACCTCGCCGACGTGCGCGGGCAGGAGGCGGCAAGGCGGGCGCTGGAGGTCGCCGCCGCCGGTGGCCATCACATGCTGATGACAGGCCCGCCGGGCGCGGGCAAGTCTATGCTGGCCGAGCGCCTGCCCTCCATCCTGCCGCCCATGGAGGCGCGGGAGATGCTGGAAACCTCGATGGTCGCCTCCATCGCCGGCGAACTGGCCGACGGTGTCATTGCCTCGCACCGCCCCTTCCGCGCCCCCCATCAC
>CAZXTT010000086.1:0-2269 GCA_964643775.1 uncultured Rhizobiaceae bacterium
AAGGTGCCGGTGCCGCTGTGGGTCATGGCCATCGGCGCGCTGGGCATAGCCACCGGGCTGGTGCTATACGGGGCGCGCGTCATCAGGCGCATCGGCCAGGAGATAACCGAGCTGGATCAGATCCGCGCCTTCTGCATAGCCCTGGCGGCGGCCATCACGGTGATCATCGCCAGCCATCTGGGCCTTCCCGTCTCCACCACTCACATCACCGTGGGGGCGGTGTTCGGCGTCGGTTTCCTGCGCGAATTCCTCGAGGCCAACCAGGCGCGCGTCCTCGACGAGATCCGCGACGCCTACGAGGACGACACCCCCGAAGCACTGGCCGACTTCCTCAAGCGCTATGAAAGCGCCTCGATGAAGGAACGCAGAACGCTGGTCAAGGAACTCAAGGAACGCAAGAAGGAGCTGCTGAAGAAAAAGGCCCGCAAGCGGCTGATCAAGGCCTACCGCAAGGAACTGGTCAAGCGCTCGCTGGTCTACAAGATCATCGCCGCCTGGCTGATAACCGTCCCGGCCACCGCCGCCATGTCGGCCTTTCTGTTCTTCACCATCCGCGGCATCATGCTTCCCTGATGGCTTACGGCAATTTCGCACTGGCACGCGCAGCGGCCCTTTGCTATAGAGCGGCGAAACCAACTGCCTGATGCGTGAGGCGCCGCGGGGGGCAATGCGATCATTGCCCTCGTGTTGCTTGAGCGGGCGTGGCGGAACTGGCAGACGCGCAGGATTTAGGTTCCTGTGGGGCAACCCGTGGGGGTTCGACTCCCTCCGCCCGCACCAGCTTTGCCGCGCCGGGGCACGCGCATGAGACAACCAATTGGCTTATCGGCTGAAAAGCAATTGAATGAAAGCAAGGACAAATGGACGTCACTGAACTGAAGAACGAGGGACTGGCGCGCGAATTCAAGGTGGTCATCCCCGCCGCCGACCTGCAGGCGAAGCTGGACACGCGGCTCGAGGAGCTGGCCAGGAACGCCCGCATTCCGGGCTTCCGCCCCGGCAAGGTGCCGGTGGCCCACATCCGCAAGCTCTATGGCCGCCAGGCCATGGCCGAGCTCATCGACGAGGCCATCAAGGAGAGCATGGACAAGCTGCTCAGCGAGCGCGACGAGCGCCCGGCCATGCAGCCCCAGGTCAATCTCGTCGATGGCGAGGACCAGGAGAAGGTCAACGCCGTGATCGAAGGCAAGGCCGACCTCGCCTACACCATGAGCTACGAGGTGACGCCCAGGGTGGAGGTCAAGGATCTCTCCGGAATCGAGCTCACCCGCTTCAAGGTCAAGGTGCCGGAGGAAGACATCGACAAGGCGCTGGAGGATATCGCCCGGCAGTTCCGCGACTTCAGCGAAAAGCCCGCCGGTGCCAAGGCCGAGAAGGGCGACCGCCTGACCATCTCCTGCGTCGGCCGCATAGACGGCGAGGAGTTCGAGGGCGGCAAGGCGGACGACACGCCGCTGGAGCTTGGCTCCGGGCAGTTCATCCCCGGTTTCGAGGATCAACTGATCGGCGCCAGGGCCAGCGACGAGGTGATCGTCAAGGTCACCTTCCCGGAGGACTACGGCGTCGAGAAGCTGGCCGGCAAGGAGGCCGAGTTCACCGTCAACGTGAAATCCATCGAAACCCCCGGCGAGGCCAAGGTCGATGATTCGCTGGCCCAGAAGCTGGGCATGAAGGACCTCGAGGAGTTGCGCCAGCGGGTGCGCGAGCAGGCCGGGGCCGAGTTCGAGAACATGTCGTGGACGCAGTTGAAGCGCGACGTGCTCGACGCCATCGACGCCCAGTATGATTTCGAGCTGCCCAAGGCGCTGGTGGACAGCGAGTTCGAGATCATCTGGCACTCGCTGGTGCACCAGATGGAGGAAGACGGCGAGACCTTCGAAAGCACCGGCACGAGCGAGGAGGAAGCGCGCGAGGAATACCGCCAGATCGCCGAGCGGCGGGTGCGGCTGGGGCTGGTGCTGGGCACCATCGGCGAACAGGCCGGGGTGAGCGTCTCCAACGAGGAGATGCAGCAGGCACTCATCGAGCGGGCCCGCCAGTTCCCCGGCCAGGAGCAGCAGGTCTTCGATTTCTACAAGAACAACCCCGACGCCCTCATGGAGCTGCGCGGGCCGCTGTTCGAGAACAAGACCATCGAGCACATCGTCGAGCAGGCCAAGGTGACGGAAAAGGAAGTCACCCGCGAGGAAATGGAGAAGATGCTCGCCGAGGACGATGGCGAAACCCCGCCCAAGCCGAAGGGCAAGAAGAAGGCCGCCGCGAGCAAGAA
>CAZXTT010000087.1:0-2299 GCA_964643775.1 uncultured Rhizobiaceae bacterium
CCAACAAGATGTGGGGCGGGCGCTTCTCGGAAGGCCCCGACGCCCTGATGGAAGAGATAAACGCCTCCATCGACTTCGACAAGCGCCTCGCGGAACAGGACATAACCGCCTCCATCGCCCATGCCCGCATGCTGGAGAAGCAGGGCATCATATCCTCCGGCGACGCCGAGGCGATAATCTCCGGCCTGCGCGAGATTGCAAGTGAAATAGCGGAAGGAAAGTTCACCTTTTCGCGCGCCCTCGAGGATATCCACATGAACGTCGAGGCGCGCCTGGCCGAGCTCATCGGCGAGGCCGCCGGGCGGCTGCACACGGCGCGCTCGCGCAATGACCAGGTGGCCACCGACTTCCGCCTCTACATACGCGACGCCCTCGATCACATCGGTGATCAGATCACCGCCCTCATGCGCGCCTTCGCCGAACAGGCCGAGCGCCACGCCGATGTCGTCATGCCCGGCTTCACCCACCTGCAGACCGCCCAGCCGGTGACCTTCGGCCATCACATGCTGGCCTACGTGGAAATGCTCGCGCGCGACCGCGGGCGCTTCGCCGATGCCCGCAACCGCATGAACGAATGCCCGCTGGGGGCCGCCGCCCTGGCCGGCACCGGCTTCCCGCTCGACCGCGAGTTCACCGCCGCCGAGCTGGGCTTCGAGCGCCCCATGCGCAATTCGCTCGACGCCGTTTCCGACCGCGACTTCGTCCTCGAGGCGCTGGCCGCGGCGGCCATATGCGCCACCCACCTGTCGCGCTTCGCCGAGGAGCTGGTCATCTGGTCGTCGGCCCAGTTCGCCTTCGTGCGCCTGCCCGACCGCTTCACCACCGGCTCGTCCATCATGCCCCAGAAGCGCAACCCCGACGCCGCCGAGCTGGCGCGCGCCAAGGCCGGGCGGGTGATAGGGGCGCTGGTCACCCTGCTGGTGGTCATGAAGGGCCTGCCGCTGGCCTATTCCAAGGACATGCAGGAGGACAAGGAGCCGGCCTTCGACGCCCTGGACACCCTGTCGCTGGTGCTGGAGGTCATGCGCGGCATGGTGGCGGCTCTCGAGCCGCTTCCGGACAACCTGCGCCGCGCCGCCGCCCACGGCCATTCCACCGCCACCGACCTCGCCGACTGGCTGGTGCGCGAGCTCGACATGCCCTTCCGCGAGGCCCATCACGCCACCGGCGCGCTGGTGGCCATGGCCGATGAAAGAAACGCCGAGCTGAAGGATCTGCCGCTGGAGGACATGCGCAAGGTGGAACCGCGCATCACCGAGGAGGTCTATTCCGTGCTGGGGGTGGAAAATTCCGCCGCCTCGCGCCGGTGCTTCGGCGGCGCCGCGCCGGAAAACGTCCGCCGCATGGCCCGCTGGTGGAAGGAGCGACTGGGATAGGCGGCACGCAACGAAAACCCCGGAAGGCGAAACAGTCGCCTTCCGGGGCCGTTACTCGCTCGAGGCATGAAGGATCCCGTTCGTCGTCAGACGCGGTATTCCTTGAGCCTCGTCGTCCGCAGTCCCTTGAGACCATGCTTGTCTATGGAACGCTGCCAGCTCAGGTATTCCTCGACCGTGAGCTTGTAGCGCTTGCAGGCCTCTTCCAGCGACAGCAGTCCACCACGCACCGCCGCCACTACTTCCGCCTTGCGGCGAATGACCCACCGGCGGGTGCCGGGAGGAGGCAGGTCGGCTATGGAAAGCGGGCTGCCGTCGGGACCTATGACGAACTTGACATTCGAACGCAACTGACCAGTCATACGCAAACTACCCAAACTTGAACTCACACACGAAAACTCATGACGCCAATGTATCCCGGCGGCCTTTAAGAAAGGTCTAAATTACTGCAAACAATTGCTTACCATCCGGCCCGAAACGGGACACAAACCCGGATTTTTCCCGCTGTTCGGACGGCAAACCGGCGCCAATGAGAGAATCTTCGATGAAAGTCCCCTCCAGCATCATTAACGCGACGGCAAGGGCCATGGACCTGCCGGGAAGGCCCTCCGCGCAGCGCGTCGTGGTGGCCATGTCCGGCGGCGTCGATTCCACCGTCACCGCCGGCCTGCTCAAGGCCGCGGGCTTCGACGTCCACGGCGTCACCATGCGCCTTTACGAGGACACCTGCGATCCCTGGGAGAAGCGCTCCTGCTGCGCCGGGCGCGACATCAACGACGCCCGCAAGGCCGCCGCGCGCCTTGGCGTATCCCACGAGGTGCTGGACATGAAGGAGGATTTCCGCGCCGGCGTCATCGACCCCTTCGTCTCCTCCTACCTGCATGGCGAGACGCCGGTGCTCTGCATCGAGTGCACCCGCACCG
>CAZXTT010000088.1:0-2711 GCA_964643775.1 uncultured Rhizobiaceae bacterium
TATACGCCACGGGCGGCATGGCGGCGCTGGAGAAGGCCGGCGGCGAGGGGGCGCGGCTGTTGCTGGAACGGATGAGGAAGTGAGCGGGAGCGCGAGACGATCCATGAGCGGCGGCGCGATGCCGCCGATGCTTGTCGGGCGAGGGCTTTCATGAGCAGGTTTTTCGCCATCGTGGCCATGATACTGGCGGCCATGTTCGCCGTGCGCTGGGCGGCCAGCGCGCCGCCGTCGCGGGTGGCCGCGGTGGTGCGCCGCCTTGCGGGAGTGGCGCTCATTGTCCTGGGCGGGTTTCTGTCATTGCGCGGGCTGTGGGCCATCGGCGGGCCGCTGGTGTTGTTCGGCCTGGGGATGGTCAGTGGCATGAAGGCGGGCGCGGGCGGCAGGGGCAGGGGGAGCGGCAAGTCATCCGGCGGCGCCTCGGAGGTGCGCACGCGCCTGTTGCGCATGCGGCTGGATCACGCCAGCGGGCGCATGGAGGGGGAGGTCGTTTCAGGGCGCTTCAGGGGGCGGCTGCTGGACGGGCTGAGCGACGAGGAGCTGGAGGTGCTGCATGGCGAGTGCGCGGCGGCCGGCGACGAATCCCTGCGCCTGCTGGAAACGTGGCTGCGGCGCGAGCGTCCTGATTGGCGCCCCGGCGGGGGCGGGCAGGGGGGTGGCGGCGCTGTCGGCGACGGCCCGATGACGGCGCGAAGGGCGCGCGAAATACTGGGGGTGGACGAGAATGCCTCGGAAGAGGAGGTCCGCGCCGCCCACCGGCGCTTGATGAAGGCCGCCCATCCCGATCATGGCGGCTCCGACTGGCTGGCGCGCCAGTTGAACGAGGCGCGCGACGTCTTGCTGGCGGGCAAAAGGTGATTTTCGGGTGCAAATGCTGATGATATCCGCCCGCTTCCTGTTTCCCTGCGCGCCGCCACGTGCTAACAGGAATCGCCAACCGGACAACATTCCCCCGTGAGCGCGGCGCGGATGGCAGGTGGCGCGGGGGAGCCATGAGGATACAGCGGCGCTTGCAAGGAGGTTGGCATGAGTGATTCAGGCGGCATCCCGGAAATCAGGGAATATCTCACCTTCGACGACGTGCTGCTGACGCCGCGCGCTTCCTCGGTGCTGCCCGCCGACGCCGACATCAGGACGCGCCTGACGCGGCGCATCGAGCTTTCCATCCCCATAGTCTCGGCGGCCATGGACACGGTGACCGAGGCGCGCATGGCCATCGCCATGGCCCAGGCGGGCGGCATCGGCGTCATCCACCGCAACCTCGAGCCGCAGGAACAGGCCGCCGAGGTGGCGCGCGTCAAGCGCTTCGAATCCGGCATGGTGATAGACCCCATCACCATCACCCCGGAGGCCACCCTGGGCGAGCTGATGGAGCTGAAGAAGCGCCACAACATATCCGGCATTCCGGTGGTCGCCTCCAGGGGCGAGGGGCCGCAGCGGCTGGTCGGCATAATCACCAACCGTGACGTGCGCTTCGAGGACGACATGAACAAGACGGTGGCCGAGCTGATGACGCGCGAGAACCTGGTCACGGTGCGCGAGGGCGTCTCGCCGGAGGAGGCGCGCAAGCTGTTGCAGGAGCGGCGCATAGAGAAGCTCATCGTGGTCGATGACCAGGAGCGGGTGGTGGGGCTCATCACCGTTACCGACATGGAAAAGGCCCAGGCCTATCCCGACGCGGTCAAGGACGAGCGCGGGCGGCTGCGCTGCGCGGCGGCCATATCCACCGGCGAGGCCAGCTTCGAGCGCGCCGGCGTGCTGGTGGAGGCAGGGGTGGACGTGCTGGTCATCGACACCGCTCACGGCCATTCCAGCGGCGTATCGGAGCAGGTGCGCAAGGTGCGCGAGGCCTTCGGCGACAGGGTGGACATAGTGGCCGGCAACGTGGCCACGGCGGAGGCCACCGAGGCGCTCATCGAGGCGGGCGCGGACGCGGTGAAGGTGGGCATCGGGCCGGGCTCCATATGCACCACGCGCATAGTGGCCGGCGTCGGCGTGCCGCAGCTCACCGCCATCATGGATTGCGCGCGCGCCGCCGCCAGGCACGACATACCGGTGATCGCCGACGGCGGCATCAAGTTCTCCGGCGACATGGCCAAGGCGCTGGCCGCCGGCGCCGCCTCGGTGATGGTGGGGTCGCTGCTGGCGGGCACCGACGAGGCGCCGGGCGAGGTCTATCTCTACCAGGGGCGCTCCTACAAGTCGTATCGCGGCATGGGCTCGGTGGGGGCCATGGCGCGCGGCTCGGCGGACCGCTACTTCCAGGCGGAAGTCACCGATTCGATGAAGTTCGTGCCCGAGGGCATAGAGGGGCAGGTGCCCTACAAGGGCCCGGCGGGCAACGTGCTGCACCAGCTCACCGGCGGCCTGCGCGCCGCCATGGGCTACACGGGGGCCGCCACCTTGCCGGAATTCGTCGAGCGGGCGCGCTTCCTGCGCATCACCGGCGCGGGGCTGAAGGAAAGCCACGTCCACGACGTGCAGATAACCCGCGAGGCCCCCAACTACCTGCGGCAGTGACGCCTTCTGCCACCGCGGTTCTCCTCGTCGATGGCGCTTGACCGCGAAGCCGCCAGGGCTTATGAATCGTCGCCATGAACGGGAAACTCGTAGTATCCGTGGCGCGCATTGCCGTGGTCGGAATCTGAACCGGCCGGCGGACGACGGGCAATGCGCGAAAATGGCTCCTTTCGGGGCCTTTTTTGTTGTCTGAA
>CAZXTT010000089.1:0-8367 GCA_964643775.1 uncultured Rhizobiaceae bacterium
CGGGCTGACATGAAACGCAAAACGCATTCAGCCGGGGCACTGGCTGAATGCGTCTTGCGAAAGCCCCTGAAGGCTTCGCGGAAGTGGCGCGCCCGGGGGGGCAGTCCGGGCGCGCCGCCAACCGTCAGGCTCAGGTCTCGACGACCCAAGTCATTCGGCCGGCATCAGGTAACACCGCATGAGAAGATGGCTTTCGTCCGTGTGCCCTCCCGGTCATGCGCTGGATTCGATCGAATAATGAAAAAGGGGCGGCATTGTGGCTTATGCCCGCGCGCGCCACAATCCGCCCACGGCCAGGCGGCCAATGAAAACTTTCGATGTCTCAACGTGGAAAGCACCATTGCAACACGCTTCTCCATGGCGTTTTCCTCCCCTTAGTTTCCATCAGGGCACGCCAATGCCATTCATGGCATTTCAGCATGTGCATCACGCAATGATGCTGTTATTCTTGTTTTTTCATCACGCGATTTATCGCGCCCCGGTGGTGATTGTATATCATACAATCGTGATACCAACCATATATAAAAAAGGCGAAAATTGGAAAATATTTTATACCTGTAAAACGATCTCACGAAAATTTGATCGAAAAAAACACCCCCCAACGGCGGCTCATGGCCATTGGCGGGCAAGCCGGACGGCAGGCCGAAACCGTTGTGGCCCGGCGGATCGGCAAGGGCATGCGCCCGATGGTGGTCCCTATCTCCGCGGGCTGGCATTACTCGCCTGATGGCGGGGAGGCGGGCAGGTCCTCGGCGTTTTTCTCTTCCGCCTCGATGATGTCCTTCAGGCGCTTGAGGAAATAGCTGCCGCGGGCGTTGGACAGGCCGTATTCCCAGCCCTTGACGGTCCTGGCGATCCTTTCGGCCAGCTTCTTGCCCTTGTCGCTCTTGCCCGGCCTGACCACCCTGACGGCCACCCACAGGGCGTCGCCCTCCTTGTAAACGTCATGGCCGACAACCAGCCCGTCCTTCGTCTCCACCTCGGCGTAAACGAGCGGCTTTTCCTCGTGGGGGCGGGCCTTGCGGGCCAGTTCGAAATCAAGCTGGGCCATGTCCTTGGCGACGGTGGCGATTATGTAGTTGGCCTTTTCCTTCGCCCCTTGCGGCTTGTCGACGATCTCGAACAGCTCCTCGCCGTCGGGGCCCTTCCTGCCGCTGGCGCGCACCTCCAGCACCTCGCCGTCGGCGTGGACTATCTTGCCGCGCACTATTTCATCGCGCGGCAGATCGACGGCCCGCTTGTTCACCCAGCGGGTCAGGGCGGGAACGGCCTGGGCCAGCCCCTCGACCAGCCAAGCGCGCCTGTCACCGGCGAGGCGCGCATACTGGCCCTTCTTGCCGGCGCCCAAGCGGTCATAGGCGGGCTTGCCGAGGATCACGTCGGCTATCACCGCGCCCTTGGAATCCATGATCTTGACGCGCGTGCCGCGCTTGCCCTTCTTGCCAGGGGTATCGACATCGAGCAGCGGATAGTTCTTCTCCAGCGTGGTCTTGGGCTCGGCCTTGCGCAGCTCCACCAGCGAGACGAGGAACTTGCGGATGCGGGCCACGTCGGCGGGGTATTCATCGGGGCCGGCGAACCACTTGCCGCCCTTGCGCACCAGCACCAGGCGCTCGTCGTCGCCGCCCTCGTCGGCGATTATCTCGATGCGCGCCGCCTCCTTACCGCGCTCGGCCAGCCCGCTTATCAGCGGCTCGCCGACGCCGGAGATCTCCAGCCGCGCGTGCGTCCTTTGCCAGCTCCACGCCGCCAGCGCCACGGAGACGGCGGCCAGCAGCGCGAGTATTAGCAGCGTGCGATACTTCGGCATGGCCTTCAAGCCTCCCTGAACATCTTGCGGGCCTTGCGCGCCCGGGCGCGGCGGATGAAGGCGACGACGAGCGCCAGCAGCGCCACCACGAGGGCCACGCCGGCGATGTTGAGCGCCTTCAGCCAGAAGCCGAGGTTCTCGATGTCGCGCACCAGGGCGTGCTGCACCTCGCGCAGCTTGCCGCGCAGTTGCAGGATCTCGCCGCGCACCTGCATGATGAGGTCGCGGTCCTTCTCGGAGATGACCACCCTGCCGCCCTCGTCAACGCGCGCCTTGATGGAGCCGAGGCGTTTTTCCGCCGCCTTGAGCTTGTCGCGCAACTGGCGCTCGCGGGCGCGGAATCTGGCCTCGGCGGCGCGGCGTATTTCCTCGACGCGGGTGAAGGGCCGCTCCTTGAGGGAGCGCCCGCGCAGGCCGGAAAGGGCGCTGCCGCCGGTCATGTTCTCGAGGGCGTTGAGCAGGAAGGTCATGTTGTCGGCCGCCGGGATGATGAGCGTCTGGCTGGCCGAAACCTTCTGGCGGCGGGCCCAGAAGCGGTCGGAGATCATGTCGGAATCGGCGATGACCAGCAGGTTGACCTTGCCGGTCCCGGGTTGCGGGGCCTTCGCCGCGCTTTTGGCGTCCTTGGCGTCCTTGGTATCCTTGGCATCCTTGCCGGGCTTGGCCTTCTCCTTGCCCTTGCTCTTGTCCTCGTCCTTGCCCTTGTTTTCACCTTCCTTCTTCTCACCCGCCGCGAAGGCGCTCACCGCCTCGCCGCTGACGCGGGCGGCCAGCACCAGCGGCTTGCCGCCGGGCTTGTAGGCGGCCAGCAGCTCCAGCGGGTTGGGCATGGCCAGGAGATCGGTGCTCATCAGCATGGCCTTGCCGGAGGTCTTCAGAAGCGGCTTGAAGGTGACGCGGGAGCCCTCGGCCCTGGCGAGAGCGCCGGGGGTGCCGGTGATTATCTTGTTGACGTTGGCGAGCAGCGGGTCGCCGGGGTCGGCGAAGGCCTGCTTGCCGAGATTCATCCACACCAGGTAGCTGGCCGCCTGTTCGCGCCCGCCGCCTTGGAACACCACCTTGCGGGCGAAGGTGATGTCGCCGACCACCTTGCCGGTGGTTATGTCGACACCCCATGCCTTGAGCAGGCGAACCATCATGTCGTCGGGCTTGAGCTCGTTCTTGCCCACCAGGTTGCGGTCGATGGCCGCCGCCTCGTTCCACGGATCGGCGAGCACGATGATGGGCTTGCCGGAAAGGGCGAAGGCATCCACGGCGCGGGCCAGTTTCTCGTTCATGGAAGCCGGGGAGACGATGAGCAGGGCATCGACCGGCGGCGGGATGACCTCGGCGTCATCGCCGATGGGCAGCACGTCGTAGAACTCCCGCATCTGGATGATGGCGGCCCATTCGTCGCGCCCGCGCATGCGCGGCGAGGCGGGGGGGATCATGGGCAGCGAGGTGATGACGCCGATTACCTTGCGGTTGGGCGTGTTGAGCTTGTGGATGAGGCGGGTGAGGTCATATTCCAGGTACTGGGCGCGGTCGGCGGAGAGGAAGGCTATCGTCTCGCGGCGGTCGGTGGAATTCTCGCCCGTTATGCCGAACCAGGCGTTCTTGCCGTCGCCCAGCGGGATGGCCTGCAGGCCGGCGGCCAGCGCCCTGTCCTCCTCCGGCGAGAAGGGCTCGGGGTCTGTCACCTCGACGCGCAACATGCCGCCGGAGAGGTCGGAGTAATGGCGCAAGGTGGCCTTTATGCGCTCGCCGTAATCGGCGTAGAGGGGGGCGCGCTCGGCCAGCGCGCGGGAGAAGTAGAAGCGCAGGTTGACCGGCTCCTCCAGCGAGCGCAGCACCTTGCGGGTGGCGTCGGAGATGGTGAACAGCTTCTCGCTGGTGAAGTCGGCGCGGATGGGGCGCAGGGTCTGCGAGGCGAAGAGGTTGAAGGCGGCCAGCGCCACGGCGGCCAGGGCGATGGCCAGCCAGGCGGCGGCGCGCGGGCCAAGGCGGGAAAGGAACGTGCTCATGCCGAAATCCTCCTGTGACCTCAATCCGCCTTTTTCATGTTGACGACGACCACGTTCACGAATAGCCAGAAGGCCGTCATGGTCAGCCAGTAGAGGAGCGAGGGCAGCTCCAGCACGCCGCGCGACACGGAGCCGAAATGGGTGAGCGCCGAAAGGGCCGCTATGGCGTCCACCGCCGCCGCGGGCAGCACGGCGCGGGCGGCATCGAGCACCACCGGGGTGCCGGCGGTCATGACGACGAAAATGGCCAGCGCGGCGAGGATGAAGGCTATCACCTGGTTGCGGGTGAGCGCCGAAAGGGCCGCCCCCATGGCCAGGAAGGTGCCGGCCATGGCCCAGGCGCCGAAATAGCTCACGGCGATGACGCCGTTGTCGGGATCGCCCAGCCAGTTGACGGTGATCCACAGGGTCATGGTGGCCATGAGCGCCAGCCCGACGAACAGCCAGCCGGCCAGCCACTTGCCGATGACGGCGGCGCTGGTGGTCACCGGCAGGGTCATGAGCAGCTCGATGGTGCCGGAGCGGCGCTCCTCGGCCCACAGGCGCATGGATATGGCCGGGACGAGCACCAGGAAGAGCCACGGCAGATACTGGAAGAAGGGCGCGAGGTCGGCCATGCCGCGCTCGTAGAACTTGCCGAGCTGGAAGGTGAAGACACCGGCCAGGGCGGCGAAGATGACGACGAAGACGTAGGCGATGGGAGTGGCGAAATAGGACGAGAACTCCCGCTTCATGATGGCGCCAAGTGCTCTCATGCCGCTTTGCTCCCTTCCGCGGGGCCGCCGGTGGTGAGATGGCGGAACACCTGCTCCAGCGAGCCGCGCGCTTCTTGCGGAACCTTCTCGGTCAGCTCGTCGGGGGCGCCGGAGGCTATGACGCGCCCGGCGGCGATGATGACGGCGCTGTCGCACACCGCGGGCACCTCCTCCAGTATGTGGGTGGAGATGATGATGGCCGAATCGGCGGCCATCTCGCGGATGAGCCTGCGCACCTGGTGTTTCTGGTTGGGGTCGAGGCCGTCGGTGGGCTCGTCGAGGATGAGCACCGGCGGCTCGTGGAGAATGGCCTGGGCCAGGCCGACGCGGCGGCGGTAGCCCTTGGAGAGGGTTTCTATGGTCTGGCCGAAGACGGGGCCGAGGCGGGTGCGCTCCACCGCCTTGTCGATGGCGCTCCTGAGCGCCGCGCCGCGCAGGCCGCGCACCTCGCCGATGAACTTGAGGAAGCCGCGCACCGTCATCTCGCCATAGGAGGGCGCGCCCTCCGGCAGGTAGCCGAGGCGCGCCTTGGCCGCCACCGGGTCGCGGAAGACGTCGATGCCGCAGATGAAGGCCTTGCCATCGTCGGGCTCGAGGAAACCGGCGGCCATCTTCATGGTGGTGGACTTGCCGGCGCCATTGGGGCCGAGAAAGCCCAGCACCTGGCCCTTTTCCACCGCCAGCGAAATACCGTCCACCGCCCGGATGTCGCCGAAACTCTTGCGCAGATTATCAAGCCGCATAAGCGCCGGCATGGTGTTTTCCCTCGAGTTTCCCGCTGAAAACGCTTCGGAATTCCCCGGATGGCGAATAGCCGTGCGGTTATATAGACACGGCGGGGGCGCTTCGCAAGCACGGGCTCGCGTGGATGAAACTTAAAAATCGGCAATGAAAAGGCCCCGTGGGCGCGCCGCCCGCGGGGCCTGATAAACTAGCCACGGCCATGTTCAGTGCGAGTAGAACTCGACCACCAGGTGCGGCTCCATGTGCACCGGGTAGGGAACGTCGGAAAGCTGCGGCACGCGCAGGAATTTGGCGGTCATCTTCTTGTGATCGACCTCGATGTAGTCGGGCACGTCGCGCTCCGGCGAGGCCACGGCCTCCAGCACCAGCGCCATGTCGCGCGACTTCTCGCGCACCTCTATGACATCACCCTCGCGCACCCGGTAGGAGGGGATGTTGACGCGCCGGCCATTGACCCTGACGTGGCCGTGGTTGACGAACTGGCGGGCGGCGAAGATGGTGGGCACGAACTTGGCGCGATAGACCACCGCGTCGAGACGGCGCTCGAGCAGGCCGATGATGTTCTCCGCCGTGTTGCCGCGCATGCGGTCGGCCTCGAGGAAGGTGCGGTGGAACTGCTTTTCGGTGATGTCGCCGTAATACTTCTTCAGCTTCTGCTTGGCGCGCAGGTGAATGCCGTAGTCGGAGAGCTTGCCGCGGCGGCGCTGGCCGTGCTGGCCGGGGCCGTATTCGCGGCGGTTGACGGGGCTCTTGGGGCGGCCCCAGAGGTTTTCGCCGAGGTAGCGGTCAACCTTGTATTTCGACTGATGGCGCTTGCCGGAATTCTTCTTGCCCATTTGGTGTTCACTCCAAATCCGTAAATGCAAAAAGGCGCGAAGCCGCGCGTCCTTGCAGGACAGGGGCTCCCCGCCGGGGTTATGCGGCTCGCCCTCCTCGTCCCGGTCTCCCGGGCCGACAGGGCAAGGCTCCCGAAAGCCCCGCCCGCGGGCAAGCAGACACGCGCCGGACCAGGGGCCCGCGCGCGGCGCTTTTCTTACGCGCAACGGGGCCCGCGGTCAAGGACTATTGAAACCGCGGCGCGGCGCACCCACATGGGAAGCGGAAAAAGGACCCGGGCGGCATCAGGGCCGATGGCCCCGGGGACGAAACGGTCAACGGACATTGCACATTCAGGACAAGGAGGAGCGAGCAATGAGGTATGTGGTTCCCTTCTCACGTGGATATGGCATGGCGCGGCGCGGCATCGACCCCTTCACCGCCATGCGCCGCGAGATGGAAAACCTGCTGGAGAGCTTTACCCAGGGACTGGAGGGCGCTCCGGAGGTAAGCGAGAACGGCTTCTTCTCGCCGGTCGTCGAGGTCAAGGAGGATGAAAAGGGCCTGACCATCGCCGCCGAGCTGCCGGGCATCGAGCCCGACGACGTGTCGGTGGAGCTGGACAACGGCGTGCTCACCCTCAAGGCCGAGCGCAAGATGGAGCGCGAGGAGGACAAGGAAGAGAAGGAAGGCGTGAAATATCACGTCATGGAGCGCGCCTACGGCACCTTCCTGCGCCGCTTCAGCCTGCCCTGGGAGGCCGACGAGGACAAGATCGAGGCCAACTTCGACAAGGGCGTGCTGACCATCTTCGTGCCGCGCAAGGTGGAGGAGAAAAAGGCGAAGAAGATCTCGGTAAAGGCCAAGAAGTGATCCCACACGACATCAAGATGAGTGGCGAATGCTCGCCTGTCGGCCCCGGCGGAAACCCGCCGGGGCTTTTTCGCCTCTCCTTGCCTTTTGTCAAGGAAAGGTATTGGCTGAACGGCCTTATGGGTATATCCATCTCCGACCACTCAAGTCGGGAATAAATTCAGGGCCAATCAGGATCGCCCAGGAACGCTTGCGGGAGAATTGATCAAATGGGCACGGCTGCTTCCATTCGCGCCTATCGGGGGCCGGTGTTTTTCGAGCGCGGCTTCAGGCCGTTTTTCTTCGCCGCCGGGGCGTGGGGGGCGCTGGCGCTGCCGCTGTGGCTCTACCTGTTCGTGGCCGACGCGCAAATCCCCGCCTACGTGAGCGGGCGCGAGTGGCATCTCCACGAGATGCTGCATGGCTACCTGGCGGCGGCCATGACCGGCTTCATCCTCACCGCGGTGCCCAACTGGACGGGGCGCATGCCGGTCACCGGCGGGCGGCTGGCGGCTCTGTTCGGCCTGTGGCTGGCCGGGCGGGTGGGCTTTTTCTTCTCCGCCGCCGCGCCCGCGCCGCTGGCGGCGCTGGAGGCCTCATACCTCGTGGTGCTGGCGGCGCTGGTGTGGCGCGAGGTGATCGCCGGGGGCAACCGGCGCAACATACCGGTGTGCCTGCTGGTGTCGCTGCTGGCGCTGTCCAACGTGCTGTTCCACGTGACGCGGCTAACCGAGGTGGAGATCGTCGACGCGCTGTTCGACGAGCGGCTGGGGCTGGCGGCGGCCTCCGTGCTGCTGATGCTGATAGGCGGGCGGGTCACGCCGTCGTTCACCCGCAACTGGCTGATGCGGCGAGGCGTGAAGGAGGAAGCGCGCCTGCCCGCGCCGATGGGGAATTTCGACAAGGCGGCGGCGCTCACGGCGCTGGTGGCGCTGGCCATGTGGCTGTTCTTCCCCGACTGGTGGCTGACGGGCGCTTTCTTCGCCGTGGCAGCGCTCGTTCACCTGGGGCGGGTGAGCCGCTGGAAGGGGCTTTCCACCTTCGCCGAGCCGCTGGTGACCATATTGCACGTGGGCTACCTGTGGCTGCCTGTGTGGTTCGCGCTGATGGCCGTGTCCATCGCCTGGCCCGGCCTGCTGGCCTATTCGGCGGCCATTCACGGGCTCACCGCCGGGGCCATAGTCACCATGACGCTGGCCGTCATGACGCGCGCCTCGCTGGGCCATTCGGGGCGCCCGCTCAGCGCCGACGGGTGGACGAAGGCCATATACGCGCTGGCGCTGGCCGGGGGGCTGGCGCGGGTGGCGGCCGTTTACCTGCCCATCGGCTACACCGGCGCGGTGCACATGTCGGGGACGTTCACGGCGCTGGCGCTGGCGCTTTTCGC
>CAZXTT010000090.1:0-1825 GCA_964643775.1 uncultured Rhizobiaceae bacterium
TCCATCGCCCCCTTGCCCGCCGGCTGCACCACCAGCGGCCTTATCGCCCCCTCGCCGCAGGCAATGGTCAGGTCATCGCCCACCACCTCCCCCGGCGCTCCTTTCCCCCCGCCTTCCCCGGCCATCTCCGCCCGCAGGATCTTCAGTCGCAGCGGCCCCTTGCCGGTGGGCAGCTCCAGCCACGCGCCGGGCCACGGCGACAGCCCGTGGACATGGGCCAGCACCTGCCGCGCCGGGCGGCTGAAATCTATGCGCGCCTCCGCCTTGTCGATCTTTTCGGCATAGGTGACGCCTTCCTCCGGCTGGGGACGGCAATCGAGCCGCCCCCTCCGCTCCAGCTCCCCCATGGCCTCCACCATCAGCCGCGCCCCAATCCCGGCCAGCTCGTCGTGCAGCTCGCCGCAGGTGGTCCGCTCGCCGATGGCCACCTCGCGGCAGGCGCAGACATCGCCGGTGTCCAGCCCGGCGTCCATTTTCATCACGCACACGCCGCTCTTTTCGTCCCCCGCCATGATGGCCCGGTGAATGGGCGCCGCCCCCCGCCAGCGCGGCAACAGCGAGGCATGCAGGTTGTAACAGCCAAGGCGCGGCGCGCCCAGAATCTCCTCCGGCAGGATAAGCCCGTAGGCCACCACCACCGCCGCGTCGGCCTCCAGCCCCGCGAACCTCTCCTGCTCTTCCGCCGATCTCAGGCTCCTGGGCGTGAACACCGGCAGGCCCAGTTCCTCGGCCAGCTCGTGCACCGGCGTCCTGCGCTCCCGCTTGCCGCGCCCGGCGGGCCGTGGCGGCTGTGAATAGACGGCCACGATCTCGTGGCCCGCCGCGTGCAGGGCCTTCAGGGTGGGAATGGCGAAATCGGGCGAGCCCATGAAGACGATGCGCATGGTTTCAGACTTCCTGCGCCTGCCGGGCCTTCTTGATCACCTTTTTCAGGTAGCGCTCGCGCTTCAGCCGCCCCAGGTAGTCGATGAACAATATGCCCCTGGTGTGGTCTATCTCGTGCTGCACGCAGGTGGCGTCCATGCCGCTGAACAGCTCCTCGCGCTCCTTGCCTTCGGTGTCGAGATAGCGCACCCTGACCTCCGCCGGGCGCTCCACCTTGTCGTATATCTCCGGCACCGACAGGCAGCCCTCCTCGTATTCGCGCCGCTCCTCGGAGGCCCACACCACCTGCGGGTTTATCAGCGCCTTCGGGCGTGGCTTCTCGCCCTCGCCCGCGGTATCCATGACCACGATGGCCAGCGGCTCGCCCACCTGCACGGCGGCCAGCCCGATGCCCGGCGCGTCGTACATGGTCTCGAACATGTCATCCACCAGCGCCCTGATGGCGTCATCCACCTCCGCCACCAGCAACGACGGCTTCTTGAGCAACGGATCGGGCGGCGTGATTATCCTGCGAACGGCCATGAAATCCTCCTGCTCCCCCACAAATAATTCCCCCACCGCCCCGGCGCAAGCAGCTTGTCACTCCCCGAAAGGAGCGGCGCATCCAGCACCCCCGCGGGCGAACATGGAAACACCCCCGCCCGTCATGCCCGGCAATAACGAAGGGGGGTGGCAATGACCAGGGAGGGCAGGGCGGTCAGGTCTGCCGGGGGCCAATGCCTCCGCCGCCTTTGGTCCTCATCCTTCTATTTTCGAGAAATCGGCCACCGCGCGGGCGGCTTCGCGGATGGATGAGAGGAGCTTGAGGCGGTTTTCGCGCAGGGTCGGGTCGTCGGCGTTGACCGTTACCTTGTCGAAGAAGTCGTCCACCGGCTGGCGCAGCTTGGCCAGCGCCGCCATGGCCGCCTCGAAGTCTTCCCGCTCCACCGCCCGCGCCGCG
>CAZXTT010000091.1:0-2173 GCA_964643775.1 uncultured Rhizobiaceae bacterium
CCGCCACGCCGCCTGTTACCTCCCATGCCGCAACCAGCGGGTCCACCCTGACGGCGGCCGACTTTACCTCCCTTTCGGCGGGCATGTCGGTCAGCGGCCAGGGCGATGCCGCCGGCGCCTCTCCCATGTCTCCGGCCCCACGCGGCGCTGAAGCATCTTTCTCCCCGCGCCGGGAAATTCTCTCTCCCGCCGCGCCTGCCGTGGAAACCGCTCCCGCCATGGATGCCGCGCCTGCCACGGACACCGCCGCCTCCGGCCCGGCCGAATCAGCTCCTCGGCCCGCCAGCGAAAACATCACCCCGCCCAGCTTCGCCGATGCACCGGCGGTGCCGGGGTTGCCCGATGACGACATGGCCAGCGAGCTTGCCGTTTCCGTGATTACCGATCCCCAGGGCCCCTATGCCGCCGCCCTCGGGCCGCTGACCGGGTGGCTCGGTGACGCCATGGCCGCTGGCGACAATTGCGTGGCCTTCGCCTCGCTGGGCGGCCTGTGCGCCGATGTTGCCGCTGCCTCACTGGCGGTTGGGCGCATCATTGCCGGCACGGGCAAGCGCGTCATGCTGCTCGACGCCAGCGGCGGGCGCGATTGCCTGAGCATGGCCACCGGAGCCCAGGGAGGAGCGGGTTTCCTCGACCTGCTGGCCGGCCAGGCGTCGTTCAACAACATAGTCACCCGCGACGCCATGAGCCCCCTGCACATGGTCCATGCCGGAACCCCGGACAACGGCGCGGCCATGAATGACCGGCAGGCCATGATGGCGGTGCGCGATGCCCTGTCACAAACCTATGACCTGGTCATCATGCTGGAGGGCGAAACCTCCTTCCCGGCCAACCGCGGGCAATCAGTGGTGCCGCTTTGCGACCTGCTGGTGGCCGCCGCCCGGGGCGAGAATGGCGGCGCCGCCGAGGCCTTGTGCGCCGCCGCCCTGCAGGCCGGCCTCAAGGGAGCCATGTGCCTGCGGGTCAATGCTCCCTTGCAGTCCCCGGCATCCACTCCCGCCGGAAAGGATGACCAGGGACGGGAAACCGCCGCCGGAGAACCCGCCAAGGTGGCTTAAAAACAACGTAACCTTTGCCGGTTACCATCGAACGCAGTCCGTGAACCCTAGGCATCACGGGCCGCGTTCGATGTTTTCGCCATTGCTGGTTCAAGGGGGTAAGTGAGCATGAAACCGGGCATCTTCCGCGCCAGTCTCGATTTTTTCCACTATTCCGGCATATCGAGGGCGGCGCGTCCGCTGACCGGCGGGGCAGGGGCCATATTCATGCTCCACCACGTGCGCCCGGCCCCCGCCGGGGAGCGCGATTTCGCCCCCAACGCCGGGCTCGACGTGACGCCGGAATTCCTCGACGCGGTGATCTCCTTCGTCAAGGCGCGCGGCTGGCGGCTGGTCAGCCTCGAGGAAGCGGCCCGCCTCCTGCGCGAGCGCGATTTCGACCGCCCCTTCGCCGCCTTCACCCTCGATGACGGCTTCCGCGACAACCGCCAACATGCATTGGAGGTATTCGCCCGCCACGACTGCCCCTTCACCATCTTCATCGCGCCGAAATACGCCGACGGCCAAGGCGAGCTGTGGTGGGACGCGCTGGAAGAGGCAATAGCGGGCAACGGCGTGATATACCCCGGCATCCCCGGCCTGCCGGAAAAGATCACCTGCCTCGACGACGCCGCCAGGCAACGCGCCTGGGATCAGCTCTACTGGCCGGTGCGCTCCATGCCCCAGCACGACCAGCGCCGCTGGATACGCCGCTTCGCGCCCGCCCACGGCGTCGATCTCGAGGCCCTGTGCCGGCGCGAGATAATGGGCTGGGAGGAGATACGCGAAATCGCCGCCCATCCCCTGTGCACCATCGGCGCGCACACCATGAACCATTTCGCCCTGCGCCTGCTCGACGACAAGGAGGCCTTCTCCGAGATGGTGCTGTCCAAGGCGCGGCTGGAAGAGGAACTGGGGCGGGAGATACGCACCTTCGCCTATCCCTACGGCGACGCCACCACCGCCGGGCCGCGCGATTTCGCGCTCGCCGGGCGCGCCGGCTTCGACGTCGCCGTGACCACCCGCAAGGGGCTGCTCTACGAGCAACACCGCGATCACCTCATGGCCCTGCCCAGGGTGTCGCTCAACGGCTTCTACCAGAAGATCCGCTACCTCGACGTGCTGCTCTCCGGCGC
>CAZXTT010000092.1:0-10754 GCA_964643775.1 uncultured Rhizobiaceae bacterium
TGATAGACGAGGCGGCGGCGATGTTCATCGAGCTGCCGGTGTCGGTGCATCTCGACGCCGACGATATTCTCGGCTCCTTCCGCGACGCGCGCATACAGCGCTTCGGGCCGCTGGCCTCGCTGGAGCTCATCCGCCCGCCGCTTTCACCGTGGGCCCACTGGGCCAAGCGCGGGCTGGACATTCTCGGCGCCGGGGTGGGGCTGGTCGTGCTTTCGCCGCTCATGCTGCTGGCGGCGCTGGCCATAAAGCTCGACAGCCCCGGCCCGGTGTTCTTCCGCCAGGCGCGGCAGGGCTTCAACAACCGCCCCTTCCATATCTGGAAGTTCCGCACCATGACGGTGATGGAAGACGAAGGGCCGGTGCGCCAGGCGAGGCGCGGCGACCCGCGCATAACGCGCGTCGGGCGCGTTCTCAGGCGCTTCAGCATCGATGAGCTGCCGCAGCTCGTCAACGTGCTGAAGGGCGACATGTCGCTGGTCGGCCCGCGCCCCCACGCCATGGATCATGACAACGCCTTCGAGCGCAAGGTGCGCCGCTACGCGCGCCGCCACAAGGTGTTGCCGGGGATCACCGGCTGGGCCCAGGTGAACGGCTACCGGGGCGAGACGGACACCGACGAGAAGCTCCTGAAGCGGGTGGAATACGATCTCGAATACATCGACAGGTGGTCCATATGGTTCGACATCTACATCATCGCCCTGACCATCCTGTCGCCGCGGACATGGCGCAATGCATATTGAGGGGGGCGGGCAATGAACGTGATGAACGACGCGCGGGCTTTTTCCGGCGACGCCACGGGAGGCGGCGGGCGCTATGACTTCGACCGCCTGATCCCGGCCTTTTTCGCCGCCCTCATAGCGCTGGCCGGGGCGGCGCTGGCCCTGTGGGCGGCGCTTTCGAGGGAATCCGCGCCCCTGAGCCCGCTGCTCGTCTACGGGCTGCTGCTGATCGCCGCGGGGCTGATCGGCGGCGGCATGGCGCTCGTGGGCTGGCGGCGCGCCGCGTGGCTGGTGATACTGCTGGCCGGGGCCGACCTTTCCTTCGGGCTGGGCACGCAGGCGCTGGCGGCGCTGGGCATGCGCAATTCCTTCCTGCCCATGAAGACGGTGTCGCTGCTCGACGAGGGGCGCTTCGTCTATCACCCGCTGTTGCAGGGCGTGCCGCGGCCCGGCTTCGACAACGGCTTTTTCGTCCACGACGAAAAGGGCCGCCGCAAGGTGATGCCCACCGGCGGCGACGGCGGCCCGCGCATCGCCCTCATCGGCGGCTCCTCCACCTACGACCTGGGGGTGAAGGCGGGCAGGACATGGCCTGACGCGTTGCAGCGGCTGATGCCCGAGGCGCGGCTGTTCAACTACGGCGTGCCGGGTTATTCCACCTCCGAGCACGTAATCCAGAGCGCCTATTACCTGGCCGGCGAGAAGATCACCTGCGCCGTCTATTACGTGGGCTGGAACGACATACGCAATTCCTTCCTGCCCACCCTCGATCCGGCCTATGCCGACTATCACCTGCTGGGGCATGTCGATTTCATGCGCATCCGCTCGGTCACCGGCGTGTCGTCCATATTCAACTTCCTCGCCAATGCCCGTATGGTGCGCCGCTTCACCAGCTTCATCCCGTCGCCGGCGGACTATCGCGGCTGGCCGCCCAGGGCCGGGGTGGACAAGCGGCTGGAGGCCATATACCGGCGCAACCTGACGACCATCAAGGCGATCAACGACGCGCAGGGGCGCAAGACCGTGTTCATCCCCCAGGTGCTCAACTACGCGCGGCTCACCGGCAAGGGGCGCTATGGCTGGTTCCCGCTGGTCGCCGACAAGGACATCCCGCCCATCAACGAGCATTTCAACAAGGTGCTGAAGCAGGAGGCGGCGCGGCTGGGGGCCGGTTTCGTGAACATCTCCCCGGCCAGCTTCGACGATGGCGACTTCGTGGACAACGGCCACTTCAACGAGAAGGGAGCAAGGAAATTCGCCTCCCTGGTGCTGCCCGCCATCCGCAAGGCCTGCGGCAAATGAGGAGCAAGGCAGGACGGCCACATTTGATCGGAAAAACGCCCTAGTTCTTGTCGTCGGGCAGCGGCGGCAGGGGGGTTATGTCCAGCCCTTCCTCGCGCAGCTTTCGCGCCTCTTCGGGGCTGGCCTCGCCCCAGATGGGGCGGCCCCCGGTCTTGCCATCGGCATGGCGCTTCCGCGCCTCCTCGGGGAAGCGCGGCCCCACGTAATCGGCCTGCTCGCGCACCGCGGCATGCAGCTCGCGGGCGAACTGGCGCATCATTCTGGCCGTCGGGTCATGCAGCGGCGAGGCGGATCGCTCCCTTGCCGAATGCCGCTTGGCCCCCGTGGCGGCGGCCTCTCCGCCATCCCTCCCGCCAGATCCTATGGCCGGCGACATAAGCTGCTTGGATACATCCGCGTCGCCGCACACCGGGCACTCCACCAGCGCCGCCCGCCGCTGGACGTCGAAATCCCGCGAGCTTGAAAACCAGGCCTCGAATTCATGGCCCCTTGAGCATGTCAGCGCATAGCGGATCATTTGCCTTGATATTACACCCCTGGCGGTGAAAAATCCCTTTCGTTTTCCAGCACCGGGATGCGGCGGCGCATGTCTGTGGCCCGTTCCATGTGAAGCGGCGCGTCGATCACGCAAGGCTCGTCCGCCGCCTCGGCCAGCACCTCGCCCCAGGGAGAGATGATGAGGCTGTGGCCGAATGTCCGGCGGCCGTTCTCGTGGGTTCCGCCTTGCGCCGCGGCGAGCACGAATGCCGCGTTCTCGATGGCCCGGGCGCGGGTCAGTACGTGCCAGTGGGCCTTGCCGGTGGGCACCGTGAAGGCGGCGGGAATGGTCAGCATCAGCGCTCCCGCCCTGGCCAATGCGCGGTAAAGGGCCGGGAAGCGCAGGTCATAGCAGATGGAGAAGCCAACCGGCACATCGCCGGCGGAGGCCATGACGGCCCGCGAGCCGGGGCGGATGTGGGCGGATTCGCGGTGCTCCTTCTCCTCGCCGCCCAGTTGCACGTCGAACAGGTGGATCTTGTCATACCATGCGATCACCCGCCCATCGGGGCCGAAAAGGATGGAGCGGTTGGCCATGCGCCTGTCGCCGGGCGGGGCGTCTTCCGGGCGGATGGCCAGCGAGCCCGCGTGCAGGAATATGCCCAGCTCGGCGGCCAGCGCGGAGAAGGCGCGCACCGCCTCGTCATCCTCCATCGTCCCGCACAGGGCGCGCACGCGCTCCTTGTCCTCGTCCATGATGGCGGTGTTCTCCGGGGTCAGGACGTATTCCGCCCCGCGCCCGGCGGCCTCGCGCACCAGCTCGCGCGCGGCGGCAATGTTGGCCGCCATGTCCAGCCCGCTGCGCAACTGCACGCAGGCGGCATGCATTACCGGCGGGCCGCCGCTCATGTCTCTTGCCCGGCGAGCAGCCCGTCGAGCTTGCCGGCCTCGTCGAGGGCCGCCATGTCGTCGAACCCGCCTATGTGCCGGCCATCTATGAATATCTGCGGCACGGTGGAGCGCCCCGACGCCTTCTCGGTCATTTCGCGGCGCTTTTTCGGGTTGAAGGTGACGTCTATCTCCTTGTAGCTGACGCCCTTGGCCTTCAGCAGTTTCCTGGCGGCGGTGCAATAGGGGCACATCCTGGTGGCATAGATTACGACATCGGCGGCCATGACCATTCCCCGTTTCTTGTTGTTTTCAGGCACTCACATATTAAGCGCCGTGTCCTTTCCGGCAAGGGCGAAAACGGCGACATCCACCCGCTCCGCCCCCGCCCTTTTCAGCGCCCGGCAACAGGTGGCGGCGGTGGAGCCGGTGGTCAGCACGTCATCGACCAGCATGACCGCCCGTCCGGGGAGCATGGCGCGGCCCCGTTCCGTGACGGCAAAGGCCCCGCGCACGTTGCGCGATCGCTCTTTTGCCTTCAGTTCCACCTGCGGGCGGGTGGGGCGCACGCGGGCCAACACCTCCGGCGCGTGGACGCCGCCGAAACGGCGGCTGATGAAGCGGGTCAGCAGCGCTGCCTGGTTGAAGCGCCGCCGCCATGTCCTGCGCCTGTGCAGGGGCACCGGCACGAGCAGCGTGTCGGGGCGCAGGCGCTCGGCCATGACGCGCGCCAGCGCGCCGGCCATGAAGCGGGTAGCCTCGTGGCGGTCGTGGTATTTCAGCCCATGCACCAGCTTGCGTGCCGGTTCGTTGAACAGGGCCACGGCGCGCAGGCTGTCCCACTCGCGCCCTTGCATGAGGGCCGGCAGGGTAACGCTGTCGGGGGCCTCGCCCTCGTGGGCCAATGGGCGGCCGGTGGCCGGGCAGGCCGGCTGCTCGATGAATTCCATGGCGCTCCAGCATTCGGCGCACAGGGCATGGGCGCTGGCGGTGGGCGCGCCGCACAACAGGCACGAGGGCGGAATGACGATATCCATGAGCCGCCCGGCGAGGCGGGCCATGGTGTCGCCCAGGGTGATCTTGCCCATTGCGTCTTTCAGTTGCGGCGGCGTCATGTCACTGGCCAACAGGATCGGCGATACCAACCGGTGGATTCAATAATGAAGCGCGCGGGATTGGCTGTCATGGCGGAAAGTTCAAGGCCGGAGTTTTTCACGGGAACGCAGGTTGTCAAGGGCGGCCCCTTCGGGGCCGTCGCCGAAGGCGATTGCACCCTTGACAACCTGCGTTCCCGCGAAAGAATGGCAAGGAAGCGCCAATGGCGAAAAATCGCCATTGGCGCTTCTCATCAGCCAGAACATGTTCATGGCCAAACCCCATGAAGCCAATCAATCCCGCGCGCTTCATTCCTTGATCCACCATCCGGTGATAACATCCCTGCCGGTGTAACACGAAAAACCAACAGCGGGAAAATGCCATGTCCGGCGCTCCCTTCGACGAAGAGCTGTTGCAGGCGCGGCTGATGAAGGCCGCCGCCATGCCCGATTTCCTGCACCGGCGGGCGCTGGAGGAGATAATCGCCCGCCTCGCCGACATGGAGCGCGGCTTTCCCCGCGCCCTGCTTTGCGCCGCCGCCCCCGCCGAGGGGCCGGACATGTTGCGGGAGGCGCTGGACATCGGGGAGCTGGATCACGCGCGCGGCGCGCACGAGATGCTGGCGGGGCTGGAGCCGCGATCACATGACCTCATCGTCTCCATATTGGGGCTGGGCCTGGTCAATGACCTGCCCGGAGCGCTGCTCGCGGCGAGGCTGGCGCTGCGCCCCGGCGGGGTGTTCATGGCCGCCCTGCCAGCCGGGGATACCTTCAGCGAGCTGCGCGCCGCCTGGGCGCTCGCCGACAGGGAGCTGGACGGGCAGCCGGCCCTGCGGGTCGCCCCGTTTTGCAGCCTCGACCAGTTGGGAGCGCTGATGCAGGCGGCGGGCTTCGGCGAGCCGGTGGTGGACATGGAGCGCCTGACGCTGCGCTACGCGGAGGCGCTTTCGCTGATGCGCGAGATAAGGGAGCTGGGCTGGGCCAACCCCCTGAGCAAGCGCCCGCGGCAGCCGGTATCCAGGGGGCGGCTGGCGCGCGCCGTGGCCCATTACGAGGAGGCCTTCTCCGATCCGGACAACAGAATACGCGCCACCTTCGAGATAGCCTTCCTGTCGGGGCGCTCGGCGTGAATGCGGCGATCAGGGCATTTCCCGATCAGATGGGATAACTCCGGCAGGCTCTTTCGCACATCGAGGGCGCGATGCCCCTTGCCGATATCACCACTATCGGCAGCGAAACCGCCTGCCGCCGGCACAAAACCGCCTGCCGCTGGCGCAAAACCGCTCCACCACAAAACCGCTCCACCATAAGAACCCGGTTCAATTGGAAAGCGCCCCACTATCAATCTTGAATGATTTTAATGCGCATT
The DNA here is from genome assembly GCA_964643775.1 of uncultured Rhizobiaceae bacterium. Classification (GTDB taxonomy): domain Bacteria; phylum Pseudomonadota; class Alphaproteobacteria; order Rhizobiales; family Aestuariivirgaceae; genus Thermopetrobacter. The sequence continues at coordinate 5,850 of CAZXTT010000092.1, forward strand.
CGCAATGTATTTCAATCACCTGTCAACGGGGTCTCATGCTGCCCATCACCATGAATGGCGGCAAGGACGCGGGGATTTCCTGGTCGAGCCCCCTGCTGTCCAGGAAAAATCCGCCCGGGGGCCATCCCCTTTTTCGTGATTCCGGCAATGTGATACGCGGTGGTTGGCGCCGTGGGTCATATGCCCATTCTGGCGGCGCCTATTATCGGGCCGTGTTCGTCCAGTTGCAGAAGGACGGCGCAGGTGGTGGAGCCATCGACGAACAGTTCCGAGCGGGGCAGGGTGAGCGACAGCGGCTGGCCCTTCCACATGGCCGCGGGGACGATCTTGCGCACCACGTTGCAGTATTTCAGCTTGCGGCCGCGGTTTTCGCCCTTGGTCACCTCTACTTCGGCATTCTTCAGGGCGGTGACCACCCACAGGGTCGCCTCGCGGCCCTTGAGCTTGTCGGGGGCGGCCCCGGTGGTGATATGCAGCTTGTCATTGTTGCACGCCAGCGTGACATCGACATGACGGCAATCACCGGCCTTGCGTTCCTTTTCGATGAGGGCCATTACCTCGCCGCGCTTGTTGCCGATCACGTGGTGGCGGCCGTTTATCACCATTTGCGGGGTATATACGCGGGCATCGCCGCGGTGGCGGGCATAACGCTGCTGGCGGCGGGTGAAATCGGGCGAGCCAAGGGTGTCGCGCCACCCCAGATAATCCCAGTAGTCGATATTGTAGGTGAGGCCAAGAATGCCGGGCTGTTTGGCAAGCTCCAGCATCAGCGCGTCCGCCGGTGGGCAGGAGCTGCACCCTTGCGAGGTGAACAGCTCCACCACCACCAGCAGATGCTCTGTCTTCTTGCGGTCATGCTCCATCATGGCGTGCGCCATGGCGGCGGGCAGAGCCATGCCAACGAGGCCCGCGCCGCTCAGAAAGGCGCGGCGGGAAATATCCAGCTTGTTGCTCATGGCGCCATGATAGCCCGCCAGCCCCTCCGGTGCGATTCACGTTAAGGTGAAATGTCCGGGAGATACCCGCAAGGCGCGCCTTTCAGACATCCGCCAGTTCCGGGGGCAGGCTGATGCCGTTCTGGCCGCAGGCCGCCTCCACGGCGTTGCGCAGCAGCATGGCGATGGTCATGGGGCCGACCCCGCCGGGCACCGGGGTGATGGCCCCGGCCACCTCGCGCGCCTCCTCGAAGCACACGTCGCCGACCAGCCTGCTCTTGCCCTCCTCTTTGCCCGCCACCCGGTTTATGCCCACGTCGATCACCGTGGCGCCGGGCTTTATCCAGTCGCCGCGCACCATCTCCGGCCTGCCCACGGCGGCCACCAGTATGTCGGCGCGGCGCGCCACTCGCGGCAGGTCGCGGGTGCGCGAATGGGCAATGGTGACGGTGCAGTTCTCGTTGAGCAGCAATTGCGCCAGCGGCTTGCCGACGATGTTGGAGCGCCCTATGACCACCGCCTCCAGCCCCGCCAGGTCGTCATGGGCCTGCCTGGCCAGCAGCACGCAGCCGCGCGGCGTGCAGGGCACAAGGCACTTCTGGCCGGTCATCAGGCGTCCGGCGTTCATCACGTGAAAGCCGTCCACGTCCTTGGCCGGGTCGATGGCGTTTATCACCTTGCCGGCCCCGATCTGCGGCGGCAGCGGCAGTTGCACCAGTATGCCGTGAACGTCCGGGTTCCCGTTGAGCGCCCTTATCCGCGCCAGCAGCTCTTCCTCCGTGGTGTCGGCGGGCAGCAGGTATTCGAAGGGCCGCATGCCCACCTCCACCGTGCGCTTGCCCTTGGAGCGCACGTATACCCGCGAGGCCGGATCGTCGCCCACCAGCACCACCGCCAGTCCGGGGGTGAGACCGTGTTCGCCCTTGAGCCGCTTCACGGCGGCGGAAACCTTGCCCAGAACCTGCGCCGCCAGCGCCTTGCCGTCGATGATGCGCGCCGTGCTCATGAATCCTGTTCCTCACCCTCGGAAAGTATTTGCAACAGCCGCTCCTGGGCGCTTTCCACCGGCGGCGCTATGCCCAGCACCTTCATGCGCGATGTCTCGCCGCTGACCACCGACAGGGCCCCCTTGGGCTTCTTCAGGGCCTTGGCGAGCAGGGCGATGAGGGCCTTGTTGGCCTTGCCCTTCTCCGGCGGCACGGTGACGCGCACGGCAAGGGCCGTCATGCCGTCGCCCCCCTCATACAGGCCGCCAAGCTCGTTGGCGCGCGCGTTGGGCGTCACCCGCACGCGCAGCAGCAGGCGGCCATTGACTATTTCCCAGGGCTTGTTGCTCATGATCCGCACGCCTCGCTTTGGTCATGTCGGCACGGGCCTACATGAAGTATTTCATATAGGCCCAGATAATCAGGCGCTCGAGGAACACTATGCCGAGCAGCGCCACCATGGGCGACAGGTCAAGCCCGCCCAGATCGGGCAGCACGCGGCGGATTGGGTGCAGCACCGGGTTGACCAGCCGCCCCAGCCCGAGCAGCACCTGGCGCACGAACTGGTTGTGCGGGTTGATGACATTGAAGGCGACCAGCCAACTGGCCACCACCCAGATGATGATGATCCAGAAGTAGATGTTGAGCGCCGTGAGGATAAGCCACAGAAAAGGATTGCTCATGGATGACCGTGTCCTGAAGAGGGCCCCTTGTTGGTTGGAGTAGATGTAGTCTTACTCACAGACGGGCGCAAGGGGCGGGGGATGGCTTGACGCCTGCCCCGCCGGGGCAAAAGCCGATTGCCTTGGCCTGTGCTATCGGGCAAAGTGCGGCTTGCCTGTGTTCAGACCTTGGGTAACAGATGCGGCTCAACAACATGTTGTCGATCACCAAGCGCGCTCCCGCCATCCTTGCCGCCATGATCGTGGCCGTGGTTTTGGCGCATGGCCTGACAGGCGCGCCGTCACCGGCCCATGGACAGAGCTATATCAGCCAGCCGCAGGACCGCTACCGCGTTTTCGTCTTCGGCGACAAGATGGCCACCGGCCTGCTGGCCGGGCTGTGGCGGGTGCTCAAGGGCAAGGAGAATTTCGTGGCGCGCGGGCGGCTGCGCGAGGGATCCGGGCTGGTGCGCAGCGGCTATTATGACTGGCCGCGCACCATAGCCGCGGTGCTGGAAAGCAAGCCGGTGGACATTGCCATAATCATGCTGGGGGCCAATGACGCGCGCGACATGCGGGTGCGCGGCAAGACGCTGCTGTTCGGCTCCGATGAATGGCGGGCCGAATATGCAAGCCGGGTGCGGTCGCTGATGTGCATGATCCGCTCGCGCGGCGTCGCCCTCTACTGGGTGGGCCTGCCGCCGGTGCGTGATGACGGGCGCAACGAGGCGCTGAAATACGTCAACGAGATCATCCGCCAGGCAGCCAAGGCCGAGGGCGTGCGCCACATAGACATATATGCCGATTTCGCCACCGCCGACGGCCGCTACACGGAGAGCGGCCCGGATATCGACGGCAGGATACAGCGCCTGCGCTCCCGCAACGGGCGGAATTTCATCAAGGCGGGCAATACCAAGCTGGCGGCCATCGTCATGCGGACCATAGAAAAGGACGTGGAGCAGGCGGGCAAGGAAGCGGCCGGCGAGGTGGTGCGCGAGGAAGAAAGCCAGCCGGAAGCGCTGAAGAAGGTGCTGTTCGGGGCGGAAAAGGCCGATGGCGGGGATCTTGTCGTCGCGCTGACGCCCATGACGGCGGCCGAGATGAAGGCGCAGGCCAGCACCGGCGGCGGCTCCGGGGGGGCTAGGACGGCGCAACTCAAGGCATCTCCCCCCAAAGGCAGCCGCGCCTGGCGGCTACTCAGGGAGGGGGCATGGACGACACAACCGGGCAGTGTTACGGATTTTTCCCTGCCGCGGTGACTGCCTGCCGGGGGCATGGAGGCCGTGGTTACAGGAAGCTGTAGGGATCCATGTCCACTTCCAGCTTCACGTGGCCGGGGATCTTCAGGCCCGCCAGCCACGCGCGCAGGTATGCCTGCATGTCGGCGTTGCGCGGCCCCTTGACCAGGAAGCGGTAACGGAAGCGGCGGCGCACCACGGCGATGGGGGCCGGGGCCGGGCCGAGGGCGAGAATGTCCCTGGCCCGCGGCTTGCGCGCCGCCAGGGCGCGGCAGAATTCCCACGTGCGCTGTTCGTCCCGCCCCGAGATGATGAGCGCCGCCAGCCGCCCGTATGGGGGCATTCCCGCCGCCTTGCGCATCTTCTTCTCGTGTTCCAGGAAGCCGTCGCGGTCGCCCGCCGCCAGCGCCCGCATCAGGGGATGGTCGGCCAGCCACGTCTGAACGAGGGCGCGGCCGCTGTGCTCGGCGCGCCCGGCGCGCCCGGCCACCTGGGCCAGCAATTGCCAGGTGCGCTCACCGGCGCGCGGGTCGGCGTTTTCCAGCGCCAGGTCGGCATCGACTATCCCGGCCAGCGCCAGATTGGGGAAATGGTGCCCCTTGGCCACCAGCTGGGTGCCGATGATGATGTCGTATTCGCCCCGCGCCACCGCCTCCAGCAGCTCCTTGAGGCGCGCTCCGCCCTGCAGGTCGGACGACAGCACGGCGACGCGGGCATCGGGCCAGCGCCCCCCCGCCTCCTCGGCCAGCCGCTCGACGCCGGGGCCGACGGCGACCATCTTGCCCTCGGCCCCGCAGGAGGGGCAGGTATCGGCCAGCGGCTGCTGGTGGCCGCAGTGGTGGCACATGAGGACGTTCCTGAAGCGATGCTGCACCAGCCAGGCGCTGCAATGGGGGCATTGCAGCCGCTGGCCGCAGGCGCGGCACAGGGTCAGCGGCGCGTAGCCGCGCCGGTTGAGGAAAAGCAGCGCCTGCTGGCCTTTCTCCAGCGTCTCGCTCACCGCCTCGACCAGCGGCGGCGAGAGCCACTCGCCGCTCGCCGGGGCGTGTTCGCGCATGTCGATGAGGCTGATTTCCGGCAACAG
>CAZXTT010000093.1:0-3121 GCA_964643775.1 uncultured Rhizobiaceae bacterium
CACCATGACCAGAACCATCGTCGCCTCGGCGACGCGCGAGCATGTCATAGCCTTCGACGCCCCCTTCACCATCATCGGCGAGCGCATCAATCCCACCGGGCGCAAGAAACTGGCCGCCGAGATGCTGGAGGGCAACTTCGACACGGTGCGCGCCGACGCCATCGCGCAGACGGAGGCCGGGGCGCATATCCTCGATGTCAACGCCGGCGTCACCGCCGTCGATCCCAACGAGAGCGAGCCGCCGCTGATGAAAAGGGCCGTCGAGGTGGTGCAGGAGGTTTCCGACCTGCCGCTGTGCATAGATTCCTCGGTCACCGGGGCGCTGGCGGCGGGGCTGGAAGCGGCGGGTGGCCGCCCGCTGGTCAACTCGGTCACCGGCGAGGAGGAGAAGCTGGAATCGGTGCTGCCGCTGGTCGCCAGGCACGACGTGCCGGTGGTCGCCATCTGCAACGACGAAAGCGGCATATCGGAAGACCCCGACGTGCGCTTCGAGGTGGCGAAAAAGATCGTCGAGCGGGCCGCCGATCACGGCATCGCCGCCCATGACATAGTGGTCGATCCGCTGGTCATGCCGGTGGGGGCCATGGCCAGCGCCGGGGTGCAGGTGTTCCGGCTGGTGCGGCGGCTGCGCGAGGAGCTGGGGGTCAACACCACCTGCGGCGCTTCCAACATCGGCTTCGGCATGCCCAACCGGCGCGTGCTCACCGCCCATTTCATCGCCATGGCCGCCTCGCACGGGCTGACCAGCGCCATCATGAACCCGCTGCACGAGGAGGACATGGGGGCGGTGATGGCCGCCAACGTGCTGCTGGGGCTGGACAAGGATTGCCGCGCCTGGACGGGCAGGTTCCGCGCCCCGGCCCCGCAGGGCGGCGAGGGCCGCGAAGGCCGACGCCGCAGACGCCGCAGACGCCAGTAAGGCGGAAATCCGCCGCGCGATGCTATAAACGGCGGCGGGCCGCGATTCGGCGGCGAGGACGAGCGCGCCATGAGCAAGAACGGCAAGAACAACGGAAGGAAGGAGACAGGCGTTCTCTTTCAGCCCTCCGGCCGCCGCGGGCAGGTGGCGGCTGGAAGCACCGTGCTGGGCGCGGCCCGCGCCCTTGGGGTGGATATCGATTCCACCTGCGGCGGGCGCGCCATATGCGGGCGCTGCCAGGTTTCGGTGGTTTCCGGCGAGGTGTCGCCGCCGACGGCGGCGGAGGAGAAATACGCATCCCTGCGCGGACTGAGGGACGGGCGCAGGCTGGCCTGCCAGGCGCGCTGCCTTGGTGACGTGACCATCGACGTGCCCCCCGAATCGCAGATTCACCGCCAGGTGGTGCGCAAGCAGGCCGACGAGCGCCCCATCGCCGCCGATCCGCTGGCGCGCGCCCTGCTGGTGCGGGTGGAGGAGGCGGGCATGGACGGGGCGGCGTCGGACTTCGCCCGCCTGGCGCGCGCCGTGGAGGAGCAATGGAACATCCCCGGCCTCATCCCCTCCCCCGCCGCCCTGCGCAAGCTGCAAGGGGCCTTGCGCGACGGTGACCGGGAGGTCACGGCCATCGTCCACCGCGCCCGCGAGAATGCCCCGCCGCGCCTGATCGACGTGCGCCCCGGTTTCGACGAGCGGCTATACGGGCTGGCGGTGGACATAGGCTCGACGACGCTGGCGGCGCACCTCGTCGATCTGCATTCCGGCGCGGTCGTGGCCTCCGGCGGCATGATGAACCCGCAGATCCGCTTCGGCGAGGACCTGATGAGCCGCGTCTCCTGGGCCATGACCCATGAAGACGGGACGCGCGAGATGAGCAAGGCCGTGCGCCGCGCCATCAACCAGTTGACCGCCGAGGTGGCGCGGCGCGCCGGGGTGGACAGCGGGCACATCGTCGATGCTGTTTTCGTCGGCAACCCGGTGATGCATCACCTGTTCCTCGGCATAGATCCCGGCCCGCTGGGCCAGGCCCCCTTCGCGCTGGCCACCGGCGAGGCGCTGGAGCTGGCGGCGGGCGAGCTGGAACTGGACATCGCCCCGGCGGGGCGCTCCTACATATTGCCCTGCATCGCCGGTCACGTGGGGGCCGACGCGGCTGCGGTTATTCTCGCCGAGGCGCCCTTCGAGAGCGACGAGCTTACCCTGATCGTCGATGTCGGCACCAATGCCGAGATCGTCCTTGGCAATTCCAGGCGCCTGCTGGCCTGTTCCTCGCCCACCGGCCCGGCCTTCGAGGGGGCGGAAATATCCAGCGGCCAGCGCGCCGCGCCGGGGGCCATCGAGCGGGTGCGCGTGGATCCCGACACCTTGCAGGCGCGCTACAAGGTGATAGGCGTCGAGCAGTGGTCGCACGAGGAAGGCTTCAAGGAGGCGGTGAGGGAAACCGGCGTCACCGGCATCTGCGGCTCGGGGATAATCGAGGCGGTGGCGGGGATGTACCTGGCCGGCATCATCGGCCCCGACGGGCGCTTCGACGAGCGGCTGGCGGCGGAAGGTAGCCCCGTGGAGCGGCGCGGGCGCGGCTTCGCCTGGGTGCTGCGCCGCGCGGGGGCGGACGGCGGGCCGGAGATCGCCATAACCCAGGAGGACGTGCGCGCCGTCCAGCTGGCCAAGGCGGCGCTATACGCCGGGGCGCGGCTGCTCATGGACGAGATGGGGGTTGACGAGGTGCAACGCATCAGGCTGGCCGGGGCCTTCGGCAACCACATAGACCCGCTTTACGCCATGGTGCTGGGGATGATCCCCGACTGCCCGCTGGAGAACGTATCATCGGCCGGCAACGCCGCCGGAAGCGGGGCGCGCATGGCGCTGGTAAGCGGCGAGGCAAGGCGCCTCGTCGAACAGGTGGTAAGCCGCGTGGAGAAGGTGGAAACCGCCGTTGAGCCGCGCTTCCAGGAACATTTCGTGGCGGCCATGAACATCCCCCACGCCAGCGCCCCCTACCGCGCCCTAGAGGGCGCCGTGAAGCTGCCCGAAGCGACAGGCAAGCCCAGCCGCCGCAAGGGACGGCGCGGCAGGAGGGGATGAGCTTGCATTGCAGAAGCGATGCCCGGAGCGAGCGCCCCCATCTGGTAACAGGTGCGCGGACGCAGTGATCCAGATCAATGAACATTTTGTAATGTCATGTATAATTATCAAGAATAACGA
>CAZXTT010000094.1:0-1630 GCA_964643775.1 uncultured Rhizobiaceae bacterium
TGGCGGCCGGACAGGATAATCGCCTCCTATCATGGCCTGCCACAGTCATTCATCGACAAGGGCGATCCATATCAGCGGCAATGCGAGGAAACATCGCGGCTGTTGGGCGAGGCGCTGGGTCTGGCGGAGGATTACCTGAGCACCACCGACCAGTCGCGGCTGGGGCGGGCCGAATGGATCAAGCCCTACACGGCGGAGACCATAGAGCAACTGGCGCGGCAGGGAGTGAAGAACCTGCTGGTGACCACCCCGGCCTTCGCCGCTGACTGCCTCGAGACGCTGGAGGAGATAGCCATCGGCGGCGCGGAGATATTCCACGCCGCCGGGGGAGAGAACTTCGCCACCGCCGCCTGCCTCAACGACTCCACTCCCGGCATGGACATGCTGGAACAGATCGCCCGCCGGGAGCTGAGCGGCTGGGTGTGATGGATTTAGTCCTTGGTGCCTTCTGGCGCGGGTGGCTCGCCAGCCGCCCGGGGCGGCGGCTGGTCGCCGGGTGAGGCCCCGTCCATGGGCTGGTCGCCGTATGGCTGTCCGGCCTCCGGCGGCGGGCCGTCCGCGGCCGGGCCGGAAGCCACCGAGAAGCAGGCATGGTAGGTTTCGCGCTTCATGCCGCGGCTTTCGGCGCATTCATCGAACAGCTTCAGCTCCTCCAGCTTCTCGTAATGCATGTATGGCGAGATCAGGAAGCGCGTCTTGCCTCCGGGCGAGTTGCCCAGCCGGTCAAGCTGTCCCTTCATCTCCGGAGCCATGGCATAGATGGCCTTTTGCAGGCGGTCGTCGGGGATGAAATTGTCCGGCAACTGGTCGAAGGGGCCATCGAAATAGTTGTTGACCATGGAGTTTCCGGCATAGATGCCGATGAGGATCTTGCGCGGGGCATACTTGTCCCGGTAGTAGGCGAAGCCGGTGCGCTGGCCGAGCAGGATGCGCGATGACACCCTGGTGGGCAGCAGGCGGTCGGAAGGCGGCATCTGTTCGTTGAGGATGAAGTGGAAGACCTTCAGCCGCCGGTTGAACACCAGGTAGAAGGGCACCCCGGATTCGTCGAACACCGGGCCCATGTATTGCTCGTCTTCCAGCAATATCCCCTTGGGCGGCTTTACCTTCGACAGGTCGTTTAGACGGAAGGTCACGGTGCGGCCGCGGAAGCTGACCGTATAGGTCAGGTCGTCCTTCTTCTCGACCTTCACCCCGTCCTTCTCGCCCAGCAGGTAGAAGTTGTTCTCCTCGTTGATATACCAGGGGGTGAAATCCTCGAAATAGGCGAAGTTGACCTTGCCCTTGTCGCGCTCCGAGACATCGAGGCGCAGGTTGCCGGCATACTTGATGCCGTTGTGCCAGAAATAAAAGTAGTAATAGTTTTCCGTCGGCCATACCTTCACCGTATCGGGCAGCGACTTGAGCACGAATTCCAGCACATCGCGGTAATCGGAGATGTTCAGATCCGTCTTTTTCATCGCCTCTTCGATGAACTGCTGATTGGTATGCAGCTTCGGCCATGACTTGGCGGAGGCTGCCGGTTGCGCCGTTGATGCGGCGGTCAGCGCGGCCAGCATCATGGCGCTTGCGGAGGCGAGCAGGAGATTTTTCAGGGCCATGTTATTTGCCTTCTCGTTGTCTGCGATGA
>CAZXTT010000095.1:0-2447 GCA_964643775.1 uncultured Rhizobiaceae bacterium
GGCGCGCCGGGGTTCGTGCGCCGTCTCATGGACCTGGGCCTGCGCTCCGGCCAGCGGGCGCGCGTCAGCCAGCGCAACGCCGCCGGGCTGGTGCTGGCGGTGCATGGCATGCGGCTGGCCATGGACCCTGCCGCCGCGCGGCATGTCATGGTCGCCCTGTGCGACGAATGCCGCGGCGGCGAGACGGGCGAAAGGGGCGGCGAATGACCCGCGAATGCTGCCAGACGGACGCCCCCGCCACGCCCCCCGTGAAGGGCGGCGGCTCCGACGCCGACATGCGCATAGCCATTGCCGGCAACCCCAACTGCGGCAAGACCACCCTGTTCAACCGCCTCACCGGGGCCCGCCAGCGCACCGGCAACTGGCCCGGCGTCACCGTCGAGCGCAAGAGCGGCCACTATTCCGACGCCGCCGGGGTGGTCGAGGTGGTGGACCTGCCCGGCGTCTATACCCTGCGCCCGGTTCCCGGCATGGAAGACCAGTCGCTGGACGAGAAGCTGGCCCGCGACGCCATGGCGCGCGAGGATTTCGCCGTGGTGGTCAACATACTGGATGCCACCAACCTGGAGCGCAACCTGTATCTCACCGCGCAACTGCTGGAGACGGGCAAGCCGCTGGTGGTGGCCCTCAACATGATGGACGCGGCGCGCAAGGCGGGGCTGGAGGTGGACGCGCGCGCCCTGTCGCAAAAGCTGGGCGCGCCGGTGGTGCCCATCGTGGCCTCGCGCGGCGAGGGCATCGACGAGCTGCTGGCCACCATCCGCGAGGTGGCCGCCGGGGGGGCGCGCCCGCGGGCCCGGGTGGCCTATCCGCGGGCGGTGGAGCAACTGGCCGCGGAGCTGGAGCAGATCACGGGCGAGACGGCGCGGCGAAACGGGCTGGAGCCGCGCTGGCTGGCCATCCGCCTGATCGAGGGCGACGACCTCGCCCTGTCGCTGGCCGGTGAGGACGTGGCGGGCCTGCTGGAGGAGCGCCTCAAGGCCCTGCGCGAGGAGCTGGGCGACGACCCGGACATGATAATCGCCTCGGCCCGCTATGACTTCGCCCACGAGGCGGCGCGCGCCGCCAGCCGCCGCAAGGCGGTGGCCGGGGCCACCACTTCCGACCGCGTGGACCGGCTGGTGCTCAACCGCTTCGCCGGGCCGGTGATCTTCCTTGCCGCCATGTACGTGATGTTCATGCTGACCATCAACATAGGCGGCGCCTTCATCGACTTCTTCGACATCGCCGCCGGGGCGCTGTTCGTCGATGGGCCGCGCGCCCTGCTGCAATCGGCGGGCGCGCCCGAGTGGATGAGCACCATACTGGCCGACGGCTTCGGGGCCGGTATCCAGACGGTGGCCACCTTCATCCCGATAATCGGCATGCTGTTCATCGTGCTGTCGTTTCTCGAGGATTCCGGATACATGGTGCGCGCCGCCTTTCTCATGGACAAGCTGATGCGCGCCATCGGCCTGCCGGGCAAGGCCTTCGTGCCGCTGATCGTCGGCTTCGGCTGCAACGTGCCCTCGATCATGGCGGCGCGCACGCTGGAGAACCGGCGCGACCGGGTAATCACCGTGCTCATGGCTCCCTTCATGTCGTGCGGGGCGCGGCTGACCGTCTATGCCCTGTTCGCCGCCGCCTTCTTCTCCGGCGGCGGGCAGAACGTGGTTTTCGCCCTCTACCTGATCGGCATAGCCGCCGCCATCCTCACCGGCCTGCTGATGAAGAAGACGCTGCTCAGGGGCGAGCCCGCGCCCTTCGTCATGGAGCTGCCGCCCTATCGCCTGCCGAGGATCACCGACATGCTCATCCATGCCTGGATGCGGCTTAAGTCCTTCATCATGGGAGCGGGCAAGATCATCGTCATCGTGGTGGCCGTCCTTTCGGTGCTCAATTCCATCGGCACCGACGGCAGCTTCGGCAACCAGGATTCGGAGAAGTCCGTGCTGTCGGCCATCGGGCGGGCCATCGTGCCGGTGTTCGAGCCGATCGGCATAAACGACGGCAACTGGCCGGCCACGGTGGGCATATTCACCGGCATATTCGCCAAGGAGGCGGTGGTCGGCACCCTCAACTCGCTCTATTCCACCATCGACGCCGAAAGCAGGAACGGCGGCGCGGGCGGAGAAGAAGAGGCCTTCGATTTACCAGACGCGATGGGCGAGGCCTTCGCCTCCATACCGGAGAACCTGAGCGGCCTTGGCGACCTGCTCACCGATCCGCTGGGCCTGTCGACGGCCTCCGGCGACAGCGAGACGATAGCCGAGGAGCAGGGAGTGAACAGCTCCACCTTCGGGGCCATGCAGCGGCGCTTCGACGGCAAGGCCGGGGCCTTCGCCTACATGCTGTTCATCCTGCTCTACTTCCCCTGCGTGGCGGCCTTCTCCGCCATGGCGCGCGAGGTGGGCATGCGCTGGGCGCTGTTCGCCGGGGCATGGAGCACCTGGCTGGCGTGGTTTTCC
>CAZXTT010000096.1:0-4720 GCA_964643775.1 uncultured Rhizobiaceae bacterium
GGCTCCACGCCGCTGCTCGGCGGGCTTGCCCGCCAGCTCGATGAATATTTCGCCGGCGCGCGAAAGGCGCTGGAGATACCTTTCGAGACCCACGGGACGGAATTCCAGCAGCGGGTGTGGCGGGCGCTTCCGACCATCCCCCGCGGCCAGACGGTATCCTACCGCCGGCTCGCCGCCATGACCGGCAATGAACGGGCCGCCCGCGCCGTGGCGGCGGCCAACGCGGCCAATGTCCTGAGCATGATAATTCCCTGTCACCGGGTGATATCCGCCGACGGCTCGCCGGGCGGCTATGCCGGCGGGATGGGCGCCAAGCGCCTGCTGCTGAGGCTGGAGGGGATCCGCATCAGGTGACCGGCGGCTGGGCGTAGCCGCGTCGTTCGTTCAGCTTGTCGGCTATTTCGCCCGCCGCCTCGGGGATGGGGGTGCCGGGGGGGAAGATGGCGGCTACTCCCATCTCGTGGAGGGCCTCGAAATCATCGGGGGGGATGACGCCGCCCGCCACCACCAGCATGTCGGGGCGGCCACGCTTCTTCAGCTCTTCCATGAGCGGCGGAACGAGGTTCAGGTGACCGGCGGCGAGGGTGGATATGCCGAGGATGTCCGCGCCGCTGCTCACCGCCAGCTCGGCCACTTCCTCCGGGGTGGCGAACAGCGGGCCGGTTATCACGTCAAAGCCGAGATCGGCGAAGGCCGAGGCTATGACCTTCTGGCCGCGGTCGTGGCCGTCCTGCCCCAGCTTGGCGACCACGATGCGCGGCGGGCGGCCTTCCTCGGCGGCGAAGGCGCGGGCCTTTTCGCGCGCCATGACGATGGGGGGCTCGTCCTCTCCGGCCTCTTGGGCGTAGACGCCCTCGAGCACCCTGACGGGCGGTTCGTGGCGGCCCCATGCCCTTTCCAGCGCCTGGGTCATTTCGCCGACGGTGGCCCCGGCGCGGGCGGCGCGCACCGCCGCTTCCAGCAGGTTGCCCTCGCCGCTCGTGGCCATGGCGGTCAGCTCGTCGAGGACGGGGCGCAGGGCCGCCTCGTCGCGCCCGGCGCGCAACTGGCGCAGCTTCTCCACCTGGCGGGCGCGCACCGCGGCGTTGTCTACCTTCAGCACCTCTATGGGCGGCTCGTTCCTCACCCGGTGGCGGTTGACGCCGATGATCGCCTGCCTGCCGCTGTCGATGCGCGCCTGGGTGCGGGCGGCGGCTTCCTCTATGCGCTGCTTGGGCAGGCCCTCGGCGATGGCGCGGGCCATGCCGCCCATCTTCTCCACCTCGTCGATGTGGGTCATGGCGCGCGCCGCCAGGTCGTTGGTCAGGCGCTCCATGAAGAAGCTGCCGCCCCAGGGGTCGGCGGGCATGGTCACTCCCGCTTCCCGTTGCAGCATGATCTGGGTGTTGCGGGCGACGCGGGCCGAGAAGTCGGTGGGCAGGGCCAGCGCCTCGTCGAGCGCGTTGGTGTGCAGCGACTGGGTATGGCCGTGGACGGCGGCGGTGGCCTCCAGCATGGTGCGGGTGACGTTGTTGAAGACATCGCGCGCCGTCAGAGACCAGCCGGAAGTCTGGCAATGGGTGCGCAGCATCAGCGACTTCTCATTGGCGGGCGAGAAGCGCTTCATCAGGCTGGCCCACAGCAGGCGGGCGGCGCGCAGCTTGGCTATCTCCATGAAGGCGTTCATGCCGATGGCGAAGAAGAACGACAGGCGCGGCGCGAAGGCATCGACATCGAGCCCGGCGGCCAGCCCGGCGCGCACGTATTCCACCCCGTCGGCCAGCGTGTAGGCCAGTTCGAGGTCGAGGCTGGCCCCGGCCTCCTGCATGTGATAGCCGGAGATGGAGATGGAATTGAAGCGCGGCATCTCGCGGGCCGTGTAGGCGAATATGTCGGAGATGACGCGCATGGAGGGGGCGGGGGGGTAGATGAAGGTGTTGCGCACCATGAATTCCTTCAGGATGTCGTTCTGAATGGTGCCGGTCAGCTCCTCGTGCCTCACCCCCTGTTCCTCGCCCGCGACTATGTAGAGCGCCATTATGGGCAGCACGGCGCCGTTCATGGTCATCGACACGCTCATCTCGTCGAGGGGGATGCCGTCGAAGAGGATGCGCATGTCGATGATGGAATCGATGGCCACGCCCGCCATGCCGACATCGCCGGCCACCCGTGGATCGTCGGAATCGTAGCCGCGGTGGGTGGGCAGGTCGAAGGCCACCGACAGGCCGCGCTGGCCAGCGGCCAGGTTGCGGCGGTAGAAGGCGTTGGAATCCTCGGCGGTGGAGAACCCGGCATACTGGCGGATGGTCCACGGGCGGGTGGCATACATGGTGGCGTATGGCCCGCGATGGAAGGGGGGAAGCCCCGGCCAGCCGGGCAGGTAATCGATGCCCGATACGTCATCGGGGCCGTATGCGCGGGATATGCCTATGCCCTCGGCGGTGACAGTCTTGCCCCGGGATGCGGGATCGGGGGCAGGAGCGGCCCGTTCGGGGAGGGCGAAATCGACGCTGGTGTAATCGGGCAACTTGCTCATGAGGCTACCTCCAGCAGGCGGTGAAGGCGGCGCAGGAAGGAGAGGACATCCATGCCGGCGGACAGCTCGCCGTCGGCTTCAATGCCGGAGCCGCGCCCGGCCAGCCACACCTTCCGCGCCCCCGCCGCGCGCAGGCTCGCCAGCGCCGCCTCGCCTTCCCTGGCGTAGCTGTCGTCGGCTCCGCACAGGGCGGCCAGATCGCAGCCGCTGGCGGCGAATTCCTCCACGCCGCCGGAGAGGCCCTCGATACCACCGGCGGCCAGCAGGTTGCGCAGCCAGTTGAGGCGCGCCCCGTGCCGGGCCTGCTCACCCAGCGTGGCGATGAACAGGCGCGGCCAGTGGCCATGACGGGCGCGGTAGTCCCTGGCGGCGGCGCGCAGCTCCTCGAAGGGCCGGGCATCGCGCGGCCAGCCGCCGGAAAGCTCCGCGGCGGCGAGCACGGCGGGGGCCTCCTCGCCGAGGCTGGGAAATTCGCTCACCCCGGTTATCGGCAGCTCGCGGCGGGCGATGGCGGCGCGGCGCTTTTGGGCCGTCTCCTCGATCATCTCGTCGATGAAACCGTCCTCGATGGCCGCCGACAGGCCGCCTTGCGCCTCGATGGACTGAAAAATCTCCCAGGCGCGGCGGGCCAGCTCCGCGGTGAGGTTCTCGATGAAGCCGGAACCGGCGAGCGGGTCGTGAACCATGTCGAGGCGCGCCTCCTCGAGGGCTATCAGTTGCGTGTTGCGGGCCATGCGGCGGGCGAAATCGTCGGATAGCCCCAAGGCGGCTGTGAAGGGATGCAGGGTGACGGCGTCGGCCCCGCCGAGGGCGGCGGCGAAAACCGCCGAGGCGCCGCGCAGCATGTTCACCCACGGGTCGTCGCGGGTGAGCATGCGCCAGGCGCTTTCCGCCCGCAACAGCAGCGGCGCACCGGTGATCCCGGCGGCGGAAAGGATGCGCCAATGGACGAGGCGGGCGGCGCGCAGCTTGGCGACGGTGAGGAACTGGTCGGCGTCGGCGGTAATCAGCCAAGCGATGGCGCGGGCGCTTTCGGCGGCGGCGAAGCCGGCCTCGTCGAGGCGGCGCAATATTTCCACCGTGGCGGCGGCGGCATATGCCACTTCGCCCGCCTCGCCGCAGCCCCTTGCGTGGATCAGGCGGGTATCGGCGGCGAACAGCGCCCCGGCGAAGCCAAGTTCGCGCGCCCTGCCCGCGAGGGCGGTCATGGCCGCCGCGTCGCCGCGGCCTGTCCGGAACGGGTCGGCATCGAGCAGCAGCGGGGCGCGGGAGAGGTCGTAGCGGCGCTCATGGTAAAAGCCGAGCAGGCGCGATGCGGCCTCGGGCCAGCGCTCCCCGGCATCGAGGGCGAGCGGGAAGAGCTCCGGCTCCAGCCCATCCAGCGCCGCCTCCATGTCGTCGAGGCCCAGCCCGAAGCCGTTGGGCGCGGCCTCGGCCAGCACCATGGTGAGGCCATCGCAGCCGCCTTCCAGCTCGGCGCGGGCGGCGGGGGCGGCATCGCCGCCGGGAACATCGACGCGGCCCATGACGGCCCAGCCGTGATCGCGGGCCAGCGGGCGCGGGCGCGGCGGCATGGGCAGGGGGCGGCGCGGGCCATATACCGGGGCGATGGGCAGGCCCTCGAAGGTGTGGCGGGTCAGCTCCAGCGGATCGCGCCCGCGCAATGCCGCGCGCGCCTTATCCAGCCACTCGCCCTCATCGGTTCGGGGGAATTCATCGCCGGTTTCAAACATGCCCTGCCGCCTGTCCCTTTTGCCTGTTCCCATGCCATGCCGGACGGGCGCAGGATAACATCACCTGGGGACGACAGGCATAGCCATTTCGTCGGTATGGCGAGGGTGCGAAGCCAGCCGGTGCGTGGCGCTACTTGGTGCCGAACATGCGGTCGCCGGCGTCGCCGAGGCCGGGGACTATGTAGCCGTGATCGTTGAGGCGCTCATCGACGGCGGCGGTGAACACCGGCACGTCGGGGTGGCGCTCCTTCATGGCGGCCACGCCCTCCGGGGCGGCCAGCAGGCTCATGAAGCGGATGTCGCGGGCGCCGCTTTCCTTGATACGCCCGATGGCGGCGCACACCGAGTTGCCGGTGGCCAGCATGGGATCGACGACCACGGCGGTGCGCTGCTCCATGGATTCGGGCAGCTTCTTGTAATATTCCACCGGCTGCAGGGTGTCGGGGTCGCGGTAGAGGCCGATGAAGCCGAC